>CALMPB010000298.1 GCA_937871985.1 uncultured Burkholderiaceae bacterium | reverse complement strand
GTCATCAGCAACGTGGTCATGATGGGCATGGGCGAGCCCCTGCTCAACTACGACCGGGTGCTGGAGGCCTTGCGCCTCATGCTCGACGACAACGCCTACGGCTTGTCGCGCCGGCGGGTTACGGTGTCCACGTCCGGCGTGGTTCCCATGATGGATCGTCTTGGCCGCGACTGCCCCGTGGCTCTCGCGGTGTCGCTGCATGCGCCCAACGATGCGCTGCGCGACAAGCTGGTGCCGCTCAACCGCAAGCACCCCTTGGCCGAATTGCTGGCGGCGTGCAATCGCTATCTCGAGCATGCGCCGCGCGATTTCATCACTTTCGAATACATCATGCTCGACGGCGTCAACGATGCCGACGAGCACGCGCGCGAACTGATTGCTATTGCAAAACAGGTGCGTTGCAAGTTTAATTTGATACCGTTCAATCCTTTTCCGCAGTCGGGCCTGAAGCGTTCGCCGGCTGCCCGTGTGCGGTTGTTTGCGCAACGCCTCATGGACGCCGGCGTGGTCACCACGGTGCGCAAGACGCGCGGCGACGACATCGCCGCCGCGTGCGGGCAACTTGCCGGCGACGTCAAGGATCGTACGCGCATTCACGAACGGCTGCCCAATCGGGGCACCATCGTCATCAATCAGGAGCGCGAATGAGTCAATCCTTGACCAAAGAAACTGAAGGCGTTGCGGCAACGTCTGCGACTCAGAGCCTGGGCGCCACACTCAGGGCGTTGCGCCGGGCAAAGCAGCTTTCTGTGGCCGAGGTTTCCGCGCGCCTCAAGTATTCCGTGCGCCAGCTCGAGGCCCTCGAGGCCGAGCAGTGGGAGCTTCTGCCAACGGGCGTTCCCCTGCGCGGGCTGGTCAAAAATTATGGGCGCCTGCTCGAGGCCGACGTCGATTCGCTCATCGTCATGCTCGAGCGCGAAGTCGGCATTCCGGGCGTGCAGCCTATCGTCCTGCCTTCCGCAGCCTTGTCGTCCTCCGACATGGCCATGCAGTCCGACCTGGGCCAGCGCTCGTCCTGGGGCTGGCTGGTCGTCATTGTCGTGCTTCTGATCGTGGCGGGCTTCTATGCCATCGAACGTGGCTGGGTGCCCGACTCGTGGTTGATCTTCGACTGGTTGAAATCGCTTAAACAATGACCCAGACTCTCAATGTGGCAACAGCCGGCTCGGCGGCGCTTTCGGTAGGCGCCGCGCCGCGGCGCGACACCCGCCCGGTATCGGTGCGGTGGGGTTCCCGCGAGGTGCGGATCGGCGGCGGCGCGCCGGTCGTCGTCCAGTCCATGACCAACACCGATACCGCCGACCCGGTGGCCACGGCCGAGCAGGTCAGGGCCCTGGCGCTGGCCGGCTCCGAAATGGTGCGCATTACCGTCAACACGCCCGAAGCGGCGCGCGAGGTTCCCGTCATTCGCGAGCGGCTGGATCGCATGGGCGTTCCGGTTCCGCTGGTGGGCGATTTCCACTACAACGGGCATAAGCTGCTTTCGCAGTTTCCCGAGTGCGCCCAGGCCTTGTCCAAATACCGCATCAATCCGGGCAATATGGGCGGCGGCAAAAAGCGCGACGACAATTTCGCGCAAATGATCGAAATCGCCTGCCGCTACGAAAAGGCGGTGCGCATCGGCGTCAATTGGGGCAGTCTCGATCACGAGCTCATGGCCCGCATGATGGACGAAAACAGCCGCCGCGCCGACCCCTGGACGGCGCAGGCCGTCATGCGCGACGCGCTGGTTGTGTCGGCCATCAGCAATGCCCGGCGCGCCGAAGAGCTCGGGCTTTCACCCAATGCCATTGTGCTGTCCTGCAAGGTCAGCCATGTGCAAGACCTCATCACCGTCTATCAAGACCTTTCCTCGCGCTGCGACTATCCGTTGCATCTGGGGCTGACCGAGGCCGGCATGGGCAGCAAGGGCATCGTCGCGTCCACGGCGGCGCTGTCCGTCCTGCTGCAGCAGGGCATAGGCGACACCATCCGCATTTCGCTTACGCCCGAACCGGGCGGCGACCGTTCGCGCGAGGTCGTGGTGGCCCAGGAAATCCTGCAAACCATGGGGTTGCGCGCGTTTACGCCCATGGTGGTCGCGTGCCCCGGCTGCGGGCGCACCAGCAGCACGGTTTTCCAGGAGCTGGCCGACAGCATCCAGACCTATCTGCGCCAGCAAATGCCCGTCTGGAAGGAATCCTACCCCGGGGTCGAGAACATGAACGTGGCCGTCATGGGCTGTGTGGTCAACGGGCCGGGCGAAAGCCGCCATGCCGACATCGGCATCAGCCTGCCCGGCACGGGCGAGGTTCCTTCGGCCCCGGTCTACATCGACGGCGAGCGCACGGTCACGCTGAAGGGCGATACCATTGCCGTCGAGTTCCAGGCCATTGTCGAAAACTATGTCCAGAAGCGCTACGGGGGCTCGGGCTCGCATTAGCGCCTGTCAACCCGTATCCAAGGAGATCGCGTTGGGGCTGGAACCGGCTGAGCGCAAGGCAATCACCGAATTCAAAATAGAGTATTTATGACGCAGTCGTTTAAAAAGGTTCATGCCATAACAGGCATGAAGGACGTCCTACCCGATAGCAGCGCGCAATGGGAGCAACTGGAGCACACCGTGCGCCAATGGCTGGCCGCGTACGGCTATCGCAATATGCGCACCCCGGTTCTCGAGCATACGCGCCTGTTCACGCGCGGCATCGGCGAAGTCACCGACATCGTCGAAAAAGAAATGTATTCGTTCACGGACGCGCTCAATAACGAGCATCTGACCATGCGGCCCGAATTCACCGCGGGCATCGTGCGGGCCACCATCGAAAACAACATCTTGTACGACCGTCCGCAGCGGGTCTACGCCATGGGGCCGGTGTTTCGCCACGAAAAGCCGCAGCGCGGGCGGTACCGCCAGTTCCACCAGATCGACGTCGAGGCCCTGGGCTTTGCCGGCCCCGACATCGATGCCGAGCTCATCGTCATGCTGGGGCGGCTGTGGCAGATCCTCGGGCTGCAGCATATCCGCCTCGAGCTGAACTCCCTGGGCCAGGCCGCCGAGCGCGCGGCGCATCGCGACGCGCTTATCGCCTACCTGGAGCAGAACAAGGCCGTGCTGGACGAAGAAGCCTTGCGCCGCATGTATACCAATCCGCTGCGGGTGCTGGATACCAAGAATCCGGCCATGCAGGAAATGGCCGATAACGCGCCCCGCCTGTTCGATTTCCTGGGCGCCGAGTCGCTGGCGCATTTCGACGGCGTGCGCCGGCGCCTGGACGACGCCGGCATCGCCTACAGCCTGAATCCCCGCCTGGTCCGGGGCCTGGATTACTACAATCTGACGGTGTTCGAGTGGGTCACCGACCAGCTTGGCGCGCAGGGAACGGTCTGCGGCGGCGGCCGCTACGACGGCCTGATCGAACTGCTGGGCGGCAAGTCCGCGCCGGCCGTGGGTTTCGCCATTGGCATGGAAAGGCTGCTGGATCTATGTTCGCAGTCGCAAGAGCCCCAGGCCGCTCCGGAGTGCCAGGTGTACATGATTCACCAGTCCGACGAGGCGCAGCGTCTGGCCGCCGGGCTGGCCGAGCAATTGCGCGATGCCGGCCTGACGGTTATCGTGCATGCCGGCTCGTCGGGATTCAAATCGCAGTTCAAGCGGGCGGATGCCAGCGGCGCGGTCGCCGCGGTCATCCTGGGCGGCGACGAGCTCGCGTCGGGCGTGGCAAGCGTCAAATGGTTGAGAACGCAGGCGCAGGAAGGGCAGGCGCAACAAGAAACAATCCCGCAGGGTCATCTGGTTACTGAATTGAAAAAAAGGGTTTGAGGCATGGCATACGATTTGGAATCGCAGGAAAAGCTGGACGCGTTGCGAGCATGGTGGGATCGCTACGGCACATTGTGCGCCGTGGTGGTTTTTGTGGTCGTGGCGGCGTTTGCCGGCTGGAGAGGCTGGCAGTGGTACCAGGGCCATCAGGCGGCCCAGGCCATGGGCTATTTCGAGGCGCTCGAGACGGCTACGGGCCAGCAGGGCGAGGATGCGGTGGCGCGCATCAAGGCGGCCAGCACGACATTGCGCAGCGACTTCCCCGAATCGGGCTATACTTCGCGCGGCTTGCTGGTTGCCGCCGAAGCCCTGCGGGCGCGCAACGACCTGGATGGCGCCCGCGACCAGCTTCAGTGGCTGGTTCAGCATGGCAAGGATCCGGCCCTGGTGCCGTTGGCCAGGTTGCGATTGGCGGGTATCCTGCTCGATCAAAAGCAGTACGATCAG
This sequence comes from uncultured Burkholderiaceae bacterium, assembly GCA_937871985.1. Next base: position 10,866 of record CALMPB010000298.1, on the reverse strand, counting down.
GCGTTGGCGCAACTGAACGACGCGCCCGCGGCGTTTGCCGGCTTGTATGCGGATCGCCGCGGCGACATTCTGGCGGCCCAGGGTAAAAAAGCCGAGGCCAAGGCGGCCTGGGAAGAGGCGGTCAAGCAGCTTGGCCAAGAATCTGTTACGCAAATCATTAAACTGAAAATTGATGCCTTAGGCGGAGCTTAATCCATGCAGATTTCCATTGCTCGTCGTGTTCTTTGCGGTTCCATGGTGGCGCTGGGCGCGGCGGTTCTGGCCGGTTGCTCCATGTTCTCCGCCACGCCCAATCCGCGTTTCGATCCCGCGCCGCTCACCGAGTACCCGGCCGGCATTTCCGTGCATGTCGCATGGTCGACGGGAATCGGCAGCGGGGGCGGTTCGGGGTTTGCTCCCCAGGTCGTGGGCGATAGCGTCTACGCGGCCGCGCCCAGCGGGTCGGTGGTGAAAGTGGATCTGGCCACGGGCGCCGTGCGCTGGCAGGCCAATGCCGGCGTCAAGCTTTCGGCCGGAGTCGGATCCGACGGCCAGGTCACGGCGGTGGCGGCGCCCGACGGAACCGTCATCGCGTACGATGACCAGGGCGCCGAAAAATGGCGCGTCCGCGCCTCCAGCGAGGTCGACATTCCGCCCACAGTCGGCAATGGCGTCGTGGTCGTGCGCAGCAGCGACTACCGCATCCAGGCCTTCGACGCCGGAAGCGGCGAGGCGCTATGGAACGTGCAGCGGCCCGGGCCGGCTCTGGCGCTCAAGACCAATATGCGCATGATCATGATCGAGGGCCTGCTTATCTCGGGTCTGCCCAACGGCAAGTTCATCGCCATCAATGCGCACACGGGCGCGGTTCAGTGGGAAGGCACGGTGTCGGTTTCCCAGGGCGCAACCGATCTCGAGCGCATCAGCGACGTCGTGGGCTCGCCCCAGACGCAGGGCGCCTTGCTTTGCGGCGTGTCATACCAGGGCCGTATGGCTTGCTTCGATGTTTCGCAAGGCGGGCGCCTGCTTTGGGACAAGCCGTTTTCCAGTGCCACGGGCATGACGACCGACAGCCAGCAGGCCTATGCGGCCGATCAGCGCAGCGTGGTGTATTCATTCGCCCTGGGCGACGGCCACGAGCTCTGGAAGCAGACGGCGTTGCGCAACCGGGGCCTGAGCGCTCCGGCGGCGGTGCCGCAAGGCCTGGCGGTCGGCGATATGGAAGGCTATGTGCATTTCCTGTCGCGCAGCGACGGCCAGCTTCTGGGACGCGTGCAAGTGGGCGGCGGTGCAATCGTTTCGCCGCTTACCGCCACCAGCCGCGGCGTTCTCGTTCAAACCGGCAACGGTAATCTTGTACTGATTGGTGTCAATTGACTAATGTTTCGTTCAAACCGGTAGTCGCCCTGGTGGGCCGTGCCAATGTGGGGAAATCCACATTGTTCAATCGGCTTACGCGTTCAAGGGCGGCGCTGGTGGCCGATTTCTCGGGGTTGACGCGCGATCGCCATTATGGCGAAGGCCGCATGGGCGGGCGTCCCTACCTGGCGGTGGACACCGGCGGGTTCGAGCCCGTGGCCAAAAGCGGCATCGTCCGCGAAATGGCGCGCCAGACCGAGCAGGCCATCGCCGAATCGGACGTCGTGATCTTCCTGGTCGATGCGCGCGCGGGCGTCAATGCGCACGACCACGAAATTGCGCGCTTGCTGCGCCGTTCGGGGCAGCGGGTGGTTCTGGCCGTCAACAAGGCCGAAGGCATGCAGTTCGACGCCGCCATCTCCGAGTTCCATGAATTGGGGCTGGGCAAGCCCTTTGCCATTTCCGCGTCGCACGGCGACGGGGTGGCCGACCTCATCGAGCATGCGCTGTCGCTGCTCGACGACGAGCCCGAACAGGCCGCTGACGGCGAAGAGCCCGACGATAGCGATTCGTCCATGGCCGCGGAAGAGGCGGGCGCCGACGCGCCGGAAGGCGGCGAGCCGCAGCATCGCATCAAGCTGGCCATCGTGGGCCGGCCGAATGTCGGCAAATCCACGCTTATCAATAGCCTGCTGGGCGAGGAGCGCGTCATCGCGTTCGATATGCCGGGCACCACGCGCGACGCCATCGAAATCGAATTCGAACGGGGCGATCGCCGCTATACGCTTATCGACACGGCCGGATTGCGCCGCCGCGGCAAGGTCTTCGAGGCCATTGAAAAATTCTCGGTCATCAAGACCCTGCAGGCCATCGAAGCCTGCAACGTGGTCGTGCTGATGCTGGACGCACAGTCCGAAATCTCCGACCAGGACGCGCACATTGCCGGTTTCGTGCTGGAAACGGGCCGGGCGCTGGTCGTGGCCATCAACAAATGGGACGGCCTGGACAGCGAGCAGCGCGAGCGCATACAGCGCGAGTTCGACCGCAAGCTGCGTTTTTTGTCGTTCGCCAAGATGCACACTATCTCGGCGCTCAATGGGCAGGGCGTCAATGCTTTGCTCAAGTCGGTGAACGCGGCGCATGCCGCGGCGTTTGCCAAGCTGTCCACGCCCAAGCTGACCCGCGTTCTGCTGGCCGCGGTCGAGCAGCAGCCGCCGCCGCGCAAAGGGATCTTCCGCCCCAAAATGCGCTATGCTCACCAAGGTGGCCAGAATCCGCCGCTCATCGTCATTCATGGCAATGCGCTCGACGCTATTTCCGATTCCTACCGCCGCTACCTCGAAACGCGTTTCCGTGTCGAATTCAAGCTCGACGGCACGCCATTGCGCATCGAGTTCAAATCGTCCCACAACCCATATATTCAGGGGGCCTGAGTGAGCCGTTTCTGGAGTGACCCGGTTGCCGGGCTGGCGCCCTATACGCCGGGCGAGCAGCCCAAGGTTGCCAATTTATTGAAGCTCAATACCAACGAGCATCCCTACGGCCCTTCGCCCAAGGTCATCGAGGCGATCCGGGCCGCGGCGGACGACCGCCTGCGCCTGTATCCCGATCCGGAATCCACGGCCCTGCGCGAAAGCATCGCCCGGCTGAACGGCATCGAACCGGATCAGGTGTTCGTGGGCAATGGTTCGGACGAAGTCCTGGCTCATGTGTTCCATGGCCTGTTCCTGCACGGCGACAGGCCTTTGCTGATGCCGGATATCTCCTACAGCTTCTACCCGACCTATTGCAATCTGTACAAGGTGCCTTACCGAATCATCCCCCTGGCCGACGATTTTTCGATCCGGGCGGGCGATTACACGGCGGCGCATCCGGTGGCGCCCGCGGGCATTATTTTCGCCAATCCCAACGCGCCCACCGGCACGGCCTTGCCGCTGTCCGATATTCAGGCCATCGCCGCCGCGAACCCCGACACCCCGGTCGTCATCGACGAGGCCTATGTGGATTTCGGCGCGGATTCGGCGGTTTCCCTGCTCGAGCTGCACGAGAACCTGGTCGTGATCCAGACTTTGTCCAAGTCGCGCTCACTGGCGGGGATAAGGGTGGGGTTCGCCATGGGCGGCAAAGCCATCGTCGAAGGGCTGATGCGCGTCAAGAACAGCTTCAACTCCTACCCCCTGGATCGCCTTGCCCAGGCGGCGGCGCAGGCGGCCATGGACGATACCGCGTATTTCGAGTCGACCCGCTGCAAGGTCATGAACGCCCGCGAAAACCTGGTGCGCCGCTTGCCCGGATTGGGCATGCAGGTTCTGCCCAGCCAGGCCAATTTCATATTCGCCCGGCATCCCGACAGGGCGGGGGCCGACCTTTACGCCGAGCTGCGCAAGCGCGGCGTCCTGGTGCGTCATTTCGCCCAGCCGCGCATCGACCAGTTTTTACGCATTACCGTGGGAACCGAAAGCGATTGCAAGCGTCTATATACCGAGCTGGCCGAAATACTGCGTAATGCCCAGTAAAAAAGCGGCGTGAAAATATACACTAAATCAAGCCTCTGTCGTAGCAAAACAGGGGAAAACCCTGTAAAGTACATGTTTGAGATGTGTCATCTTAAATAACAACACAATTGGAGCAAAGCCAATGAGCAATAAAGGGCAAACACTACAAGATCCGTTCCTCAATGCCCTGCGCAAGGATCACGTGCCCGTGTCCATCTATCTCGTCAACGGAATCAAACTGCAGGGACAGGTCGAATCGTTCGACCAGTATGTCGTTCTGTTGCGCAACACAGTTACACAAATGGTGTACAAGCACGCCATTTCCACCGTTGTTCCGGCCCGCCCGGTTTCCTTCCAGACGGATGATCAAGCTGCTGAATAATCCCATCCTTCCACAGAACCGTCGAACAACACCCGCTGTGCGCCACGCGCCGGCGGGTATTTCGTTTATGTGCGCGCCATGAAGGCGCTGATTGTAAGCGTGGATCTCGGCACGCCCGATTTCCAGGCGCATGCCGATGAATTCGCCATGCTGGCCAAAGGCGCCGGCGCCGAAATCGTCGGAACCGTGGTGGCCAGGCGGTCGCGGCCCGATGCCGCCTACTTCATCGGCACGGGCAAGCTGGAAGAAGGGGTTCTCATCGCCGATTCGTCCGAGGCCGAGATCATTCTGTTCGATCAGGCGCTCACCCCGGCCCAGCAGCGCAACCTGGAGCGCGGCTTCAACCGCCGGGTCGTCGACCGCGTGGCGCTCATTCTGGACGTTTTCGCCCTGCGGGCCAAAAGCCATGAGGGCAAGCTCCAGGTCGAGCTGGCCCAGTTGCAGCATTTGTCCACACGGCTTACCCGCATGTGGAGCCACCTTGAAAGGCAGCGCGGCGGAATAGGCATGCGCGGTCCGGGCGAGGCGCAGCTTGAAATGGATCGCCGCCTGATCGGCGACAAAGTCCGCCTGCTCAAGGAACGCCTGGCGCGCGCCCAGCGCCAGCGCACCACGCAGCGGCGCTCCCGCATGCGCGGCGGCGTCTTGTCGGTATCGTTGGTGGGATACACCAACGCCGGCAAATCCACGCTTTTCAATGCGCTGACGAGGGCGGGGGCCTATGCCGCCGACCAGCTTTTCGCCACGCTCGACACCACGTCGCGCCGTCTCTGGATCGAAGGCGCCGGCCAGGTGGTCGTTTCGGATACCGTGGGGTTCATCCGCGACCTGCCGCCGACCCTGATCGCCGCCTTCCGGGCCACCCTGGAAGAAACCGTGCACGCCGACCTGCTGCTGCATGTGGTGGATGCCGCCAGCCCTCAACGAGACGAGCAAATGGCCGAAGTCGACAAGGTTTTGGCGGACATCGGCGCCGACGACGTCCCGCGCATACTGGTCTACAACAAGATCGACGAGGCCGGGTACGAGCCCCGGGTCGAGCGCGATGAACATGGTACCATTGCACGAGTATTTGTAAGCGCCCTAAGGCGTGCCGGCTTGGATGGCTTGCGTGGGGCAATCGTCGAATCCGGTCAGATCGCAGGAAACAATGCGCTTAATATCCAAAATCTTCAATCTGAATGACCCTGGTTGGGGGCGTGGCAACAATAACGGCAACAACGAGCCGCCGCGCCGGCCGGGCGAAGGCCCTCCCGATCTGGACGAGGTATGGCGCGATTTCAACAGCCGTATCGGCGCGCTGTTCGGGCGCAAGCCCCGCCGCGGCGGCCAGGGCGGCGGCAACGGAGGCGGCGGGCCGGTATTGTCCATGCCCAGCGGTTCTCCAAAGCTGTTCATCGTGGCGGCGATCGTCATCGTCCTGTTGTGGCTGGCCAGCGGCTTCATGATCGTCCAGGAAGGGCAGGTGGCCGTCATCACCAAGTTCGGCAAATACACCAAAACGCTGGGGCCTGGCCTGCAGTGGCGCCTGCCGTACCCCATCGAAAACGACCAGACCGTCAATATTTCCCAACTGCGTACTTTCGAAGTGGGCTTTCGCGGGTCGGCGCGCAACAAGGTTCTGCCCGAATCGCTCATGCTTACCACCGACGAAAACATCGTCGACCTGCAGTTCGTCGTGCAGTACCGCCTGAGCAGCAACGGGGCTCCCGATTACTTGTTCAAAACCAGCAATCCCGACGAATCCGTCCGCCAGGCGGCCGAAACCGCCATGCGCGAAGTCGTGGGTCAGCAGCCCATGGACTCGGTGCTGTATTCCGGCCGAACCGAAATCGCCGCCCAGGTTCAAAAACTTGCCCAGACCATTCTCGACCGCTATCAAACCGGCATACAACTGAGCACCGTCGCCATTCAAAACGTGCAGCCGCCCGAGCAGGTGCAGGCGGCGTTCGACGACGCGGTCAAGGCCGGCCAGGATCGCGAGCGCCAAATCAACGAAGGCAATGCGTATGCCAGCAAGGTGGTGCCTGAAGCCCAGGGCCAGGTGGCTCGCATGGTTCAGGACGCCGAAGGCTACCGGGCCAAGGTCGTCGGCGACGCGAAGGGCGATACTGCGCGTTTTTCCAGCGTCGAGTCCGAATTCGCCAAAGCTCCCGACATCACCCGCGAGCGCATGTATCTTTCGACCATGCAAACCATACTGGCCAATACCGGCAAGGTCATGCTGGATGCCCAGGCCGGCAACAATATGCTGTACCTGCCGCTGGACAAAATCATCCAGCAGGTGTCTCGCGACGCGGGCAACCATAACGCCGCGGCGGCGGCCGGCGCCGCCGCCAGCACGCCGCCCGCGCCGGCAAAAAGCGCCGCCGGCACCACGGGAAGCAGTCGCCCCAGCCCCTACGGCAACGGGCCGGCTTCGCAGAACTCCCTGTCTGTGAATCGTTTCTCGCGCTAACCCGAGGCCCATCATGCAACGTTCCTTTCCTTACCTGATCGGCCTGATTATCGTTCTGGCCATATTGTCTTCCTGCGTATTCATCGTGCGCGAACGCGACTCGGCCCTGGTGTTCGCCCTGGGCGAGGTGCGGGAAACCATTACCGAGCCGGGCTTGTACTTCAAGCTGCCGCCTCCCTTTGAAAACGTGGTGTTTCTCGACAAGCGCCTGCAAACCATCGAAAGCAAGGATCCCGAGCGCATCCAGACCGCCGAAAAGAAAAACCTTCTCATCGACTCCTTCGTGAAATGGCGCATCGTGGATCCGCGCCTGTTCTACGTCACCTTCGGCTCCAACACGCGCGCCGCCGAAGAGCGCCTTTCGGCGCAGATCCGCGACGCGCTCAACGCCTCGGTCAACGTGCGCACCGTCAAGCAGGTGGTGTCCAACGAACGGGGCGCCATCATGCAGGAAATGCTGCACAACGTGGATGCGCGCGCCAAGCCGCTGGGGGTGGATGTGGTCGACGTGCGTTTGCGCCGCATCGATTTCGCGCCCGAGATCTCCGAATCCGTCTATCGGCGCATGGAAGCCGAGCGCAAGGAAGAAGCCAACCGCCTGCGCGCCACCGGCGCGGCCGACAGCGAAAAAATCCGCGCCCAGGCCGACCGCCAGCGCGAAGAGCTTCTGGCCACGGCCTATGCCAAAGCGCAAGGCATAAAGGGCGAGGGCGATGCCACCGCGGCCGCCATCTACAATCAGGCCTACAGCAAGAACCCCCAGTTCTACAGCTTCTATAAAAGCCTGGACGCCTACAAGGAAATCTTCTCCAAGCCCAGCGATCTCATGGTGCTGAGCCCCAAATCCGATTTCTTCAAGTACTGGGCGACGCCCAAAGGAACGGGCGCCACCGCGCCCTGAACCGCCAAATGGTGAATCCGCCACAAAAAGCGGATCCGCCATTTGGGGTTAAGGCAACAACACGGTACAATACGCCGTAAGTTTGAATACATCCGCAAGCGACTTGGCGGGCTTACGCCCCAAGTCGCTTTTTGTTTGGCTGACGCATTTACGAGGTTTTTTCAGGGCTGAATGATGTCCAATTGGTTATTGCCGGAAAGTCTGGCCGATATTCTTCCCGCCGAAGCGCGCCGCATCGAAGAGCTGCGGCGCGATCTGCTTGATTTGTATCGTACATACGGGTTCGAGCTGGTGGCGCCGCCGCTGGTCGAATACATCGATTCCTTGCTGTCGGGCGCCGGCGGCGACCTTAATTTGCGCACCTGCAAACTGGTCGACCAGTTGTCGGGACGCACCATGGGCGTACGGGCCGACATGACACCGCAGGTGTCGCGCATCGACGCGCACTTGCTCAATCGCCAGGGCGTCACGCGCCTGTGCTATTGCGGCACGGTCCTGCATGCCCGTCCCACCGGCCTGCTCTCCGAGCGCGAGCTGCTGCAGATCGGCGCCGAGATTTTCGGCCATGCCGGTGTCGAGGCCGATATCGAAATCATTCAACTGGCCGTCGAAAGCGTGCGCTGCGCGGGCATCCAGCAGCCCCGCCTTGACTTGAACCATCCGGGCGTGGTGCGCAGCATCATCGATTCGGATCCGGCGCTCGTCCCTTTGGCGGACGAAATCTGCGAACTGCTCAGCACCAAAGACGTGCCCGGCCTGGTCGAGCTGGGCAAGCGCGTTCCCGAAATCCGTCCCTCCAGCCTGCAGGCCTTGCTGGAGCTGCCGTCGCTGTATGGCGGCATCGAGGTCATCGAGAAGGCGTTGCGCATCTTGCCGGCTTTGCCGGCCATCCAGTCGGCCATGGCCGATCTGCAAACGCTTATCCGCGCCTTGCCCGAATTCGATTTCAGCATCGACCTGGCCGATATGGGCAGCGGGTATGGCTATCATTCGGGCGTGGTGTTTTCGATCTACGCCGAAGGCTGGCATGACGCGCTGGTCAAGGGCGGCCGCTACGACGGCATGGGCAAGGCTTTTGGCCGCAGCAGGCCGGCCACCGGCTTCAGCCTCGACCTGCGCAAGCTGTCGTCGGGATTGCCGCCGGCGCCTCTGGCCAAGGCCATACGGGCCCCCTGGGGAAGCGACCCGGCGCTGGTCGAGTCGTTGCGGGCTTTGCGCGCCGCGGGTGAAATCGTGGTTCAAGCCTTGCCGGGCGAAGTTCACGATGTCGACGAGTTCAACGTCGACCGGGAACTGGTTCTTGAAAACGGCAAATGGCAAACAAGAGCGGTCAAGTAGGCCCGGCGGGCCGTTTACCGCATGGTTTAACTTATTTGACCCGCGGGGCGGGCACAAATCTTTTATATACATGACATGAGCAAGAATATCGTGGTTATCGGCACCCAGTGGGGTGACGAAGGCAAGGGAAAAATCGTCGACTGGCTGGCTGAATCGGCCCAGGGCGTAGTGCGTTTCCAGGGCGGGCACAATGCCGGCCATACCCTGTGGATCAACGGCAAAAAAACCATCTTGCGCCTGATTCCTTCGGGCATCATGCACGACACCGTAACCTGCTATATCGGCAATGGCGTGGTGCTGTCGCCCGAGGCCCTGCTCAAGGAAATCGCCGAGCTGGAAGCGGCGGGGCTGAACGTGCGTTCGCGCCTGCAGATTTCGCCGGCGTGCCCGCTCATCCTGCCGTATCACGTGGCTGTGGATCAAGCCCGCGAAGCGCGCAAGGGCGAAGGCAAGATCGGCACCACCGGGCGGGGTATCGGGCCCGCCTACGAAGACAAGGTGGCGCGTCGCGCATTGCGCGTGCAAGACCTGTACGAACCCGCCGTTTTCCAGGAAAAGCTTGCCGAAGCCCTGGATTACCATAATTTCGTGCTGACCAAGTACCTGGGCGCCGAGGCCATTGCCTTCGACGCCGTGCGCGATCAGGCCATGGCGCTTGCCCAGGAAATCCAGCCCATGGTGGCCGACGTCTCGCACAATTTGTACGTCGCGCAAAAAACCGGCCACAGCCTGCTGTTCGAAGGCGCGCAGGGCGCGCTGCTCGATATCGATCACGGCACCTATCCGTTCGTCACCAGCAGCAATTGCGTTTCCGGCGCGGCGGCGGCCGGGGCCGGCGTCGGCCCTCAGTCGCTGAGCTATGTGCTGGGCATTGCCAAAGCCTATGCCACACGTGTCGGATCGGGGCCTTTCCCCACCGAGTTGCAGGACGAAACCGGCCGCCATCTGGCCGAAGTCGGCAAGGAATTCGGATCGGTTACCGGCCGTCCCCGCCGCTGCGGCTGGTTCGACGGCGCGGCCATGAAGCGTTCGGTCATGATCAACGGCATTTCCGGCTTGTGCATTACCAAGCTCGACGTGCTGGACGGCATCGAGCAGATCAAGATCAGCGTCGGCTACCGCTATAAAGGCGAATTCCTCGACGTCCTGCCCAATGGCGCCGCGGCGGCGGCCGAGGCCGAACCCGTCTTCGAGGAAATGGCCGGCTGGACGGAGTCCACGGTGGGCATCACCGACTACGACAAGCTTCCGGTCAATGCCCGCCGCTATCTGCAGCGCATCGCCGAAGTCTGCGACGTGCCCATCGACATGATCTCCACCGGTCCGGACCGCCTCGAAACCATCGTCTTGCGCCATCCGTTCATGGGCTGATCCGCGGGTGCCCGATTGCAAGATCGGGCATCGAGCCGGTATCATTACGCTCCCCGCAGGCAAAAATCAGAACAGGAGAAATTCCCATGGCCCTTCCTTCAAGCACGGATCGTGATCTATGGGTCAGCTGGGATCAGTACAACGCCCTTATCGAGCGTCTGGCCCTGAACATCCATGCGTCGGGCTGGCAGTTCGAGAAAATCGTCTGCCTGGCCCGGGGCGGGGTGCGGGTAGGGGACGTATTGTCGCGTATTTACGATGTGCCCCTTGGCATCCTGGCCACCAGCAGCTACCGCGAGGCGGCGGGCACCCAGCAGGGCAGCCTGGATATCGCCCAGTTCATCACGATTACGCGCGGCACGCTGGACGGCAAAGTGTTGCTGGTTGACGACATGGTCGATACCGGCCTTACCTTCAACCGCGTCGGCGAGCATTTGCGCAAGCAGTTTCCGGCCATTACCGAAATGCGCAGCGCGGTTCTGTGGTGGAAGGGGCACGCCAAGGCCACTCCCGACTATTACGTCGACAAGCTGCCGACCAATCCCTGGATCCACCAGCCTTTCGAAGACTACGACAGCCTGCG
>CALMPB010000297.1 GCA_937871985.1 uncultured Burkholderiaceae bacterium | reverse complement strand
CGGCGCTGAGCTGGCGCGGCGCGCAGCAGTAGCCGATCTTCCAGCCGGTGGTGTGGTAGGTCTTGCCGAACGATGAGATGACGAAAGCATGTTCGGCCAGCAACGGACGGCGCGCCACGCTCGCATGCGGCTTGCCGTCGAACACGATGTGTTCATAGACCTCGTCCGACACCAGCAGCACGCCGGTATCGCGCACGATGGCTTCGAGCGCATCGAGGTCGCTATCGTCCAGCACGGCGCCTGTCGGGTTATGCGGAAAGTTCAGCATCAACAGCCGGGTCTTGGACGTGATGGCATCGCGCACGCGCTGCCAATCGATGCGGTAGTACGGATCGTCCGCCGTCGGCGCGCGCAGCGGCACCGGCACGGCGGTGCCGCCGGCCAGCCGGATGGCCGGCAGGTACGAGTCGTAGCAAGGCTCGATGACGACGACCTCGTCGCCGCTGCCGACGGCGGCCAGCACCGTGGCCATGAGCGCTTCGGTCGCGCCGCTAGTGACGGTGATTTCGGTTTCGGGATCATAGGCGTGGCCGTAAAGGGCCTGCGCCTTGGCGGCGATGGCCTGGCGCAGCGGCGCCACGCCGGGCATGTAGGGATACTGGTTGTGGCCTTCTGCCATGGCCTTGGTGACCAGCGCGCACAGGGCAGGATCGGGGTCGAAGTCCGGAAAGCCCTGTCCCAGGTTGATGGCCTGGTGTTCGATGGCCAGGCGGCTCATGACGGTGAAGATGGTGGTGCCGACGTCGGGAAGTTTGGATCGGATCATGGTGGACGCGAAATGGAACGCGGTGTGTGCGCGAGAGTTTTCGTAAGTATCCCACTAACTCATAATTCGGGATTCTCATGAGCTTATGGCGTGGGCATAGCGTGGCGCAAAACATGTGGTGCAGGATTCTGGCCGGGCTGGCGATCGCATTGGCCGGCGCGTTGTTGGCGGTATGGGCGCATATGCCGTTGCCGTGGATGCTGGGGGCGCTGTTGCTGACGGCGGCTGTGCGCATCGCCGGGGGCGGCACGGTGTGCCCGCGGCCGGCGCGCAATGCGGGGCAATGGGTCATCGGCACGTCGCTGGGCCTGTACTTCACGCCCCAGGTGATCGGGCATATCGGCGGCAATGCCGGTCCCATCATCGTCGGCATGTTGTTCGCGCTGGGGCTGGCGTTTCTCGGCACGGCGCTGTTGCGGCGCTACACCGACGCCGATTTCAAGACCGCGTGGTTCGCCTCGGCGATCGGCGGCGCCAGCGAAATGGCCAGCCTGGCCGAACGCCACGGCGCCCGTATCGATCGCGTGGCAACGGCGCACAGTGTGCGTGTATTGCTGGTGGTCGTGACGGTGCCGTTCATCTTCCAATGGTGGGGCGTGGCGGGCCTGGATCCGACCGTGCCAGGGCCACGTACGGTGGACAGCGCCGGCCTGGCGGCGCTGGTCGCCTTGACGTGTTTCGGCGGTTTGCTTTTCATGAAACTGCGCTGGCCCAATCCCTGGGTGCTGGGCCCGATGCTGGTTGCGATGACGCTGACCGCATGCGACATAGAACTTTCGGCCTTGCCCGACTATGTGCCGAAGATCGGGCAATTGCTTATCGGTTGGTCGCTGGGCGACCGCTACCGGCCAGACTTTTTCCGCGCGGCGCCGCGTTTCATCGCGGTGGTGGCGGCCTTCACCTTGGTGGCATTGGGGTTGGCCTTTGGCCTGGGTGCCTTGCTGTCGTGGTGGTCCGCCGCGCCCATACCGACCTTGATCCTGGGGACGACGCCAGGTGGCATTGCCGAAATGGCGATCACGGCCAAGGTGCTGCAATTGGGCGTGCCGGTGGTCACCGCGTTTCACGTGACGCGCATGGTATTTGTGGTGCTTGTCACCGGCCCGCTATACGCGTGGCTGGCGCGGCGCCAGGCAAATTCCGCGTAGCGGTACTACGCTGCCAGTCAGAAAAATACGACATTGGGGAAAACAACAATATGAGGCTGTAATGGTGGATGAGTATGCTGATTCCGCAGTTGATTCAAGCAGCGCGCGGTCTCGTCCGCCGCTTTTGCGGCATGCGAGAACGCAGCAGCAACGCAGGTATCCCTACCGGTCGTTCAGTTCTCACGGCGTCCTTGATTCATTGCATCTCGTTAATTACAGGACGCTAGGAAAATGGCTCAGAAGGGCAAAGTTAAGTGGTTCAACGCTGACAAGGGTTACGGTTTCATTACGCCGGACGCCGGCGGTACCGATGTTTTCGCACACTTTTCCGCCATCCAGGGCCGCGGCTATCGCAGCCTGAACGAAGGGCAGGAAGTCGAATTCGAAGTCAAGGATGGTCCGAAAGGACCTCAAGCGGCCGAAATTCGCCCGCTCTAAATCGGGAAATCCCAATTTCCCGTCGGCCAGGCAAGACCTGGTCACAACGCCCCAGAACCTAAAGGTCTGGGGCGTTGTTTCATTGGGGCTGTGATCTGCCGGCGCCTTTTCGATCATTTGTTAGTGCTTACTAACTTATTCTCTTACCTTGGATAAGTTTGTGGATAATTATTTTCGCACGCGTTGATTTCATTGCGCAGCATTGAAGCAGGGCTCTACCGTGGCGGCGGTTTTGCACATTTTCATGACTGAGTCCAGATCCGGTCTTGATCTCGTTGGACGAGGGGATCGGCCACCTTCGGCTCCGAGTTGTTTTCGGGGAAACATGGATTTTCCCTAGTAAATTCGGGCCCTTACCGCGTTTTATATGAAGCTTGGCGGCAGCGGCCGCCACGGCCAGCGCGGCGCTGAGAGTGCGGCCGAGCTTGGTATTGGCCGTTTCGAGCGTGGTTGTTCACAGAGATATCCCCACCACGGTTATACACAGGATGACACTTGGGATAGCCAAAAGGCGGGTGCCCAGCCTGTGGATAGAAATGGGGATATTCATGTCGGGACGTGTCCGGCAGACGGGGGGCAGCGAGTCCCTGCCAGCGATTCGCCACCGTCATGGGGAACGATTTTGCCGACGGGATTAGGCGACGGTGGCTTTACCCCGGGCGGCGGAGCGGCAGGGTTTTCCACAGCCGGGTGGTGGTGGCGCTTGCGGCCGACCGAATTGCCTCGGTCGAAAGGATGATGGCGTGGCCAGCCCTATGCGGGCAAGATGAGCATGGGGTAGCGCTTGCTGCGGTATGCCACTGGCATCGAGCCCGTGCCTGGCCCCGGTGTGCTGATTGTGGAAAACGCCAGGTGAACGCATGCGGAGGTTTGACTGAAGCGTTGCGCCGAAGTTCCTTATCGCATCGATAGCCTGGGCTTATCCACATTTTTGTCCACTGTTGTGCCTGGGATCATGGCGACCGGATGGCACGCTTTATCTGGTCTGTGCGGCGAGCGGTCCGCGCATTGCCGAGCCGGATTTCCCTGGGGCGAAATTGCGGTTTTGTGTGTTTTCCTGAATCTGGGTAATTGTCGCTGCCGCCAGGTGCTGCACTAGATATCCAAATCTGGGCCGATGGATTGCACGTCCTCCAGGCAAGTTATCCCCAACGTTGTTCCACGTGAAACCGTCGTGATGCGGGCATGTGAATGTCACTGTTGATAAGTCGCGGAGCGGGGCCTGGCTGTGAATAGCTTGTTAGACCGCGCCGATGGGCTTTGCTCTTTTTTAACGAAAGAAACCATTTGGGCAATCTGGCTCGGGGGATTTGGGGATGTCGGGCATCCGTCGCATACTTTTTCGTTGACCTGTTCGCTTATCCCCGGGGCTCTCTTGTGCTGGTGCTGCTACCTATATTCTTTGCCCATCCCGCTAGCGGTTCAGTGTTTCAACAGAATGACCGTACCCGGCCCAGCGGCCTTGACCGGCACCGGCTTGGCCATTTGCCAGCTGCGGGTGAGGGGAGGCAAGTTCGGGCATACAGGCGGCCGTTCGACCATGGAAATTTATTGGCTTTCCAAGGGTAGGGGTAGGGTAGGGCGGAAAAAGTCACACTATTCCTAGAACTTGCGAGAAGCATGTCATCGTTGGGCCGAGGCGTAGCGTCTTTGAATCGCAGCCGGATCTCCGATTGAACCTCATACTCGGGTGCCGTTTCTTACCGAGCGGTCTGGCTGGATAGCGTGTTTCACGTGGAACAACTTGTATATTGAGTTCGGTGCCCAAGCTTCTTGGAAGGTTCGCTCAGACCGACGTTGGGTACTTGGAGTGAAAGAGGGGGCAGATGGCATCCCTCCCCCGAATTCTTGGGATACCAAGAGCGTGCCCATTTTCCTTTTGTTGAAGGGTAGAGTCCATTGGCTCTGCGGTGTGCTTCTCGTGGAATGGGTAGACCGAGAAGTTTTCTTTCGTACAAGGTTAGGTGTGCCGTCGTGCTCATATCAATGTTCCACGTGGAACATTGGTCATCCGAACGGTTCTTCACGTATATCGCACTCCCGCCTTTCGCCTGGAATAGGGTGCCCGGCGTTCCCAAGTATCCGTGATGTTTCACGTGGAACATAGGGGTAGCAGCGAAAGAGCATTAACAGGACGCCAAGTGGTAGTCATGACCCATTCTGCCGCTTCCAACCGTGCGCTGATCGAAATGCTAGATGTTTCACGTGAAACATCATGAGGAGAACCTGATCTGCGGATGTTCCACGTGAAACACCACGGAACAGCGGCAGATGCCGACATATTTGAGCTGCATTTCGCCTCGAGAACCCACGTCGGCTTCTGATCTGTCTCGCACCGATGGTTCACCTCGTCGTCTGCCGATGGCGCCAGCGGCACACCCCTGGGCCCCGACGCCTCCATTCCCGCACGGCGTTGTCATTTCGCACGCACGGAGCCGTTCATCACGATGCTTTACGTGGTCGGGCCATGTTTCACGTGAAACATGCCAACCCTGCCTCTATAATGAGCACCGAACGCTCTCTTATCTTTTCCCCCCATCATGGATTATCCCCGCGAATTCGATGTCATCGTCGTCGGAGGCGGTCACGCCGGTACCGAAGCGGCGTTGGCTGCGGCACGCACAGGTGCCCAGACGCTGCTCCTGACCCATAACATCGAAACCCTAGGCCAAATGTCCTGCAATCCCTCCATCGGCGGGATCGGCAAGGGGCATCTCGTCAAAGAAGTCGACGCTCTCGGTGGCGCCATGGCATTGGCCACCGATGAAGCGGGGATCCAATTCCGTATCCTGAATAGCTCCAAGGGGCCTGCCGTCCGGGCGACGCGCGCACAGGCCGATCGGGTTCTGTACCGCAAAGCGATTCGGAGCCGCCTCGAAAATCAGCCCAATCTGTGGCTGTTCCAGCAGGCGGTGGAAGATCTGATGGTGGAGGGCGACCGTGTGGTCGGCGCGGTAACCCAAGTCGGCTTGAAGTTCCGGGCCAAGACCGTAGTCCTCACTGCGGGCACCTTCCTGAATGGCCTGATCCACGTGGGCTTGCAGAACTATTCCGGTGGCCGTGCCGGTGATCCTCCCGCCATTTCCCTCGGTCAGCGCCTGAAGGAATTGCAGTTGCCGCAAGGGCGCCTGAAGACTGGAACGCCGCCGCGCATCGATGGCCGCAGCATCAACTACAGCATCCTCGAAGAACAGCCGGGCGACCTGGACCCAGTGCCGGTGTTCTCGTACCTGGGCAACGTGGCAATGCATCCGCGCCAACTGCCGTGCTGGATCACGCATACCAATGCCCGTACCCACGACATCATTCGTGGCGGCCTCGACCGTTCGCCGATGTACAGTGGCGTTATCGAAGGCGTGGGTCCGCGCTACTGCCCGTCGATCGAAGACAAGATCCACCGCTTCGCCGACAAGGAATCTCACCAGGTGTTCCTGGAACCGGAAGGGCTGGACACGCATGAGGTCTATCCCAATGGCGTCTCAACCAGCCTGCCATTCGACGTGCAGTTGGCGCTGATCCATTCCTTGCCCGGCCTGGAGAACGCACACATCCTGCGCCCTGGCTATGCCATCGAGTACGACTACTTCGATCCACGTGGATTGAAGAGCACGCTGGAAACCAAGGCGATCGCCGGCCTCTATTTTGCCGGCCAGATCAATGGCACGACCGGCTACGAAGAGGCCGCTGCCCAGGGGCTGTTGGCTGGCGTCAACGCCGCGCTATCGGCGCTGGATCGGGAACAGTGGACGCCACGGCGCGACGAAGCCTACCTGGGCGTGCTGGTCGATGACCTGGTCACGCGCGGTGTGACCGAGCCGTATCGCATGTTCACCTCGCGCGCCGAATATCGCTTGAGCCTGCGCGAAGACAATGCCGATCTGCGCTTGACCGAGATCGGCCGCCAGTTGGGCATCGTCGACGATATCCGCTGGGATGCCTTCAACCGCAAACGCGATGCGGTCGCTGCCGAAGTCGA
This sequence comes from uncultured Burkholderiaceae bacterium, assembly GCA_937871985.1. The sequence continues at coordinate 8,753 of CALMPB010000297.1, read as the reverse complement.
ACGCCTCAAGTCATCCTGGGTCAATCCGCGACTGCTGCCGCAAGAAGTGGCCGAACCGCTCCTGGGCAAGGCTATTGAACGTGAGTACTCACTAGCAGATTTGTTGAAACGACCCAATGTTTCCTATGAAGCCTTGATGGCCGCTCGCAATACCGATGGCACGCTGCTGGCCGGTCCTGGCGTGGCGGCCGACGAGGTCTTGGCAGAGCAGGTCGAGATCCAGGTGAAATACGCCGGCTACATTGCCCGCCAGCAGGACGAAGTGCAGAAGCAGATCGCGCACGAACAACAGCGGATTCCGGCGGACGTCGATTACGACGCCGTGACCAGCCTGTCGTTCGAAGTACGCCAGAAGCTCAAGACGCACCGGCCCGAGACCATCGGCCAGGCCGGCCGCATCTCCGGCGTGACGCCGGCGGCCATCTCGCTATTGCTTATCCACTTGAAGCGCCTGCACTACGGCTCGCGCAAGCAAGCCGCATGAGCGCCCAAACCAACCCGGCCGGCGCGGACATGGCCGGCCGCCTGGCCCATGCCTTCGAGCAACTGGGCCTGCAGGCCGACGCCGCGACCGCCGCCAAGCTGCTCGATTACCTGGCGCAAATGCAGCGCTGGAACCGCACCTACAACCTGACCGCGATCCGTGACCCGCAACAGATGCTGGTGCAGCACCTGTTCGACAGCCTGGCCGCGGTGGGCCCGTTCAGCGCGGCGCTGGGTGCGCCCGGCACGCCCGCCAAGGTATACGACGTCGGTTCCGGTGGCGGCCTGCCGGGCGTGGTCCTGGCCGTCATGCGGCCCGAGTGGTCGGTAACCTGCATCGACGCCGTGGAAAAGAAAACCGCCTTCGTCCGGCAGATGAGCGGCGCCTTGGCGCTGCCCAACCTGCAGGCGCGTCATGCGCGCATCGAGACGCTGGAACCTGCCGGTTGCAACATTGTGACGTCGCGCGCCTTCGCCTCCTTGGAGGATTTTGCGATGCTCGCGGGCAGACATGTGGGCAACGATGGTACCCTCATCGCCATGAAGGGCAAGGTCCCTGATGATGAGATCCAGGCGCTGCACGCGCGTGGGGAATGGCAGGTCGACCATATTCAGCCGCTCCAGGTACCGGAGCTGCAAGCGGAACGCTGCCTGATCTGGATGCGCCGCAGTCAAGGAACCCTATGAAGAACTTACCCCCCAGCTCGACCGCCCGCGTTTTCTGCATCGCCAACCAGAAGGGCGGCGTCGGCAAGACGACCACCGCCATCAACCTGGCGGCCGGGCTGGCCACGCACAAGCAACGCGTGCTGCTGGTGGATCTGGACCCACAAGGCAACGCCACCATGGGCAGCGGCATCGACAAGAATTCGCTCGAGTCGAACCTGTACCAGGTGCTGATCGGCGAAGCCACCATCGAACAGGCCCGCGTGCGTTCGGAATCGGGTGGCTACGACGTGCTGCCCGCCAACCGCGAGCTTTCCGGCGCCGAAATCGACCTGGTGCAGATGGATGAGCGCGAACGTCAGCTAAAGGCCGCCATCGACACCGTCGGCAGCCAATACGATTTCGTGCTGATCGACTGCCCGCCCACGCTGTCGCTGCTGACCTTGAACGGCCTGGCCGCGGCGCACGGGGTCATCATTCCCATGCAGTGCGAGTACTTCGCGCTTGAAGGATTGTCGGACCTGGTCAATACCATCAAGCGTGTGCATCGCAATATCAATGACGACCTGCGCGTCATCGGCTTGCTGCGCGTGATGTTCGATCCGCGCATGACGCTGCAACAGCAAGTGTCGGCGCAGCTCGAATCGCACTTCGGCGACAAGGTCTTCAAGACGGTCGTGCCGCGTAACGTGCGCCTGGCCGAAGCGCCCAGCTACGGCATGCCCGGCGTGATCTACGACCGGTCGTCGCGTGGCGCCCAGGCGTATATCTCGTTTGGCGCCGAAATGATCGAACGCGTCCGCGAACTCAACCAATAAGCCCGCCGCATGTCCGCCGTAACGCGCCTGTCCCCGAACCCGAGCCGCCTGCGTACGCCGTCCGCCGACGTGCGGGACGCGCTGCGCGTGCGACTGGAAGAGGCCGCGCTCAATGCCACGGCGGTGCGCGCGCAGGTGCTTTATGACGGCTGGCTGGTGCGGTTCGCGCCATCGTTGGCCAAACGGGTGCGCAGCATCAACGTGCTGGGGTTATCCACACGTCCGCTTGATGAGCGGCTGGCGTATTGTTCAACGTTGTACGCGCGCCATGGCTTGCCCATGGTGTTGCGCCTGACCTCCATCGGCCCCGATTTCGCCCTGGACGCTGAACTCGCCTCCCGGGGCTACCTCCTTACCGAAGAGACCCGAGTCATGAGCATGCCGCTCGCCCTACGGCCGGCCGCCAGGGGCGATCTGCTTTTCAGGACAGTGGACGCTGCCCGTTTCGCGGCGGCGGTCGGACGCATGCGCGCATCCCGTCCCGAGCATATTGCCGAACACCAGGCACGGCTGGAAGGGCTCGCTGTGGATATCCTGCCGGTACTGGCCTTCGATGCCGCCGGTGCCTGCGTGGCGGGTGGCATGGCCGTGCGCGACGGCGACCTGGCAGGCCTGTTCGACGTGGTGACGGACCCGGCGCAGCGGCGCAAGGGGCATGCCGCGATGCTGGTCGACCATCTGCTGGCGTTGTGCGTCGAAGACGGCGCCACCACGGCCTACCTGCAGGTGGAGCCTCAAAACACCGCCGCGCGCGCTTTATATGGCCGTTACGGTTTCAAAGACTGTTACGCGTATTGGTACCGCCTGCCCGCCGAGCAGGCGGCCGCCTGAGCCTGGTTCGGGATGCCAAAAACAGAAGGAAAGAGGATTTAACTATGGCCACCAAGAAACCCAAGGGATTGGGTCGCGGACTTGACGCCTTGCTGGGCGCCGACGCGCCCGCCATCGACAACATCGGCAAGGCCCCGGCCAAGCCCGAGGGTCTGCCGTCCACCTTGCCTGTTTCGAAGATGCGGGCTGGCAAGTACCAGCCGCGCACCCGCATGGACGAGGGCGCGTTGGGCGAGCTGGCCGAGTCGATCCGCACGCAAGGCATCATGCAGCCCATTCTTGTGCGCGCCCTCGGCGACGCGCCCGGCCATTACGAGATCATCGCGGGCGAACGCCGTTTCCGCGCGGCGCAGTTGGCCGGATTGAAGGAAGTGCCGGTGCTGGTGCGCGAAGTCGCCGACGAAAATGCGGCCGTCATGGCGTTGATCGAGAACATCCAGCGCGAAGATCTCAATCCGCTCGAAGAGGCGCACGGCGTGCGCCGCCTGTTGGACGAATTCGGCCTGACCCACGAGCAGGCCGCGCAGGCCATTGGCCGCTCGCGTTCGGCCACCAGCAACCTGCTGCGCCTGTTGAACCTGGCGTCGGCGGTGCAGACCATGCTGCTGGCCGGCGATGTCGACATGGGCCATGCGCGCGCGCTGCTGGCGGTGGATGCGGCCACGCAGATCCAGTTGGCCAACCAGATCATCGCGCGCCGCCTGTCGGTGCGCGAAGCCGAGAAACTTGTCGCCAAGACCGCCAAGGAAGCCGAGAGCGCGGCGTCTCCCAAGAAGAAGGCCAATGGGGCCTCGCGCGACCTGACGCGCCTGGAAGAAGCGCTATCCGATCACCTTGGCACGCGTGTGGCGTTGAAGGTCGGGGCCAAGGAAAAAGGCCAGATCGTCATCGACTTCCACGGCTGGGAACACCTGAATTCGCTGCTCGAGCGCCAAGGCCTGTCCGGGGTGGTCGATGCCTGAGCAGGCGCTGCCCGTCATCGCGGTGCTGGCCACCGGTGGCACGATCGCCGGCGCCCAGGCCGATGCCACATCCGCCGGCTACAGGGCCGGCTCGTTCTCGGTGGGAGACCTGCTGGCCGCGGTGCCGCAACTGGCAGGCCTGGCGGAGATTCGCGCCGAGCAGGTCGCCAACGTCGGCAGCCAGAACATGACGCATGCCGTCTGGCGCACGCTGGCCGAACGCGTCGATGCCCTGTGCGCGGATCCGTCCGTGGCCGGCATCGTCATCACGCACGGCACCGACACGCTCGAGGAAACCGCTTACTTTCTCAGCCTGGTTATCCGCCATGACAAACCCGTGGTGCTGGTCGGCGCGATGCGGCCGGCCACCGCGCTCGGCGCCGAAGGCCCCGCCAACCTCTACAACGCGGTGGCGCTGGCGCGCCATCCCGACGCGCGCGGACGTGGCCCCCTGGTGGTCATGAACGAAGACGTGCACTACGCGCGGGAAGTCCAGAAGATCGCCAGCGCCGGCATCAATGCCTTTGCCTCGCCCAACCGGGGACGCGCCGGCGTGATGCATGGCGGCACGCCCTGCTTCTATTCGCGCAACACCACTGTCCACACGACACAAAGCGAGTTTTCACTCGCATTGCTGGAAAAGGCCGGCTGGCCGCGCGTGGACGTGGTCTACGCGCACGCCAATCTGCAGGACGATGTCATCGACTTCATCGCGCGCCAGGCCGACGGTATCGTGTTGGCCGGGGTCGGCGATGGCAACGCCACCGACCTCGCTGTCGCTGGTTTGACGCGCGCCGCGGCCGCTGGCGTCGCGGTGGTGCGTTCCAGCCGGACCGGCAGTGGTTACGTCGCGCGTGACGTCGAACTCGACGACGCGACGCTCGGCTTTGTCGCCGCCGCCGACCTGAACCCGCAGAAAGCCCGCGTCCTGTTGATGCTGGCGCTGTGCGTCACCCGCGATACCGCGGCCTTGCAGCGCTGCTTCGATCGCTATTGAAATGCCGCGCGCATTCAAGGGCAGCCCCTTGAATGCGCGCCGGCGCTATGGGTCGAGCGGCGCTTGCGCGCCATGCGCCAGCCCCAGGCTGGTGCGCAGCATGTCATAGACCTGCCGCGTCAGCGGATTGATCAGGTCACGCCGGATCCACAGGAAGTACGTCACGTCCGGCAAGGGCGGCAACCCTTCCTTTTCGCCCAGCACTCGCATCTCCGGCGCCAGTAGTTCGACGCTGCGCGCCGTCACGCCCAAGCCCGCCCGCAGTGCCGCCTTGATACCCACCAGGTTCGGCGCGACGTAGTTGGTGTGCCAGCGTACCTGCGCCTGCTCCAGCGCGGTCAATGCCAGCCGGCGAAAGATGCTGGGTTCGTCGGCCAGCACCAGCGGAACCGGCGCATTCATGTCATGCACATAGTCGGCCGAGGCCAGCCACACCGTGGGTGAGGTGCGCAATGCCACGCCTTCGAAGTCCTGGTCGAAGCGCGTCGAGATCGTCAGGTCCAGTTCGCCCGCGCGCAGCGCATCCATCAGGAAAGGGCTGCGGTCGGTGCGGATCTCCAGCTTCACGCGCGGCGCCGAGCGAGCGATGTGGGTCAGCAGCGTTGGCAGAATGGTGTCGGCCACATCGAGCGGCGCGCCCAGCCGCAGATCGCCCTCCAGAGGACCGTCCTGCAGCGCGCGCAGCGCCTCGTCGTTGATGGCCAGCATGTGGCGCGCATACTCCACCAGTCGCCTGCCGTGGTTGGAAAGGGTCTTGTTGCGGCCTTGCTTCTCGAACAGCGGCAGGCCCAGGGTCGCTTCCAGGCGTTGCATCTGCTGCGTCACGGCCGACTGGGTCTTGTGCAGCCGGTTGGCGGCCGCGGAAAAGGTCTCGTAGCGCGCGATCGCGGTCAGCGTACGCAGCAGGTCCAGATCGAGATTGCGCATGGGGAACAGGGGATATCAGCAAGAAACCATTAGAGATGCTTATGGAATATTAAGGCAATTTAAATTGTTGGCGCGGGCGGCTGACGATAAAGTGACCGCAATAGTCCATGAAACAAGCGAGAAAGTCACCGTGAGCACCCCGCATCCCAACCAGCATGGCATCGACAGTGCCGTCGGAAATATTAAAAATACTTTAGGAAATAAGGGTCTGAACCGCGACAGCCTGAAGGCAGTGCTGGACGAACTCATCGGCCTGGCGGGGCACACCGACTGGTGGAACCAGGAGCGCTACCCCGCGCCGGAAGACGGCGAGCGCCAGGCGCGCTACCTGATCAGCGAAGACGCCGACAAAAGCTACGCGCTCTACCTGAACGTGATGCGGCCCGGCAAGCAGATCGTGCCGCACAACCACACTACCTGGGCCTGTATCGCGGCGGTGGAAGGCGTGGAATACAACTACGTATACGATCGCACCGACGACGGCTCGGTGCCCGGCGTGGGCCACCTGAAGCAGACCGGCACCGTGGTGGTCGGGCCGGGCGCCGGCATCGCGCTCATGCCCGACGACATCCACGCGGTCGAGATCCAGGGCGACAGCGTCATCCGCCACCTGCACATGTATGGCCGCGCGCTCGAAACGCTGGACGAACGGCTGGCCTTCGACCTGGCCGCCGGCACCTGCAAGGTCATGCCGATCGGCGTGCAGACCCGTCGCTGACCGCCATGAACAAGCCCCTGCGGCCCGCGACGCGCCTCCTGCGCGCCGGGCGTCCCCATGCCGGCTGGGTCAACACCCCGGTCACGCGCGCCAGCACTTATGTGTTCGACAGCGTCGCGGCCTGGCGTGACACCCGCGCCCGCCGCGAACAGGAAAGGCTGCCGTCGTATGGCGCGCGCGGCACCGACAGCACGCACGCGCTGGAGGACGCGCTGGTCGAGCTGGAGCAGGGCCATCGCGCGCAGTTGTACCCAACCGGGCAGGCCGCCATCGCCACCGTGCTGCTGGCCTATCTGCGCTGCGGTGACCATGTGCTGGTGACCGATGCGGTCTACGAACCGGTGCGCCGCTTCTGCGCCGAGCACCTGTCGCGGCTGGGCATTGAATTCACTTTCTATCCCCCGGACGGCGCCGGCCTGGCGCAGCTGCTGCGTCCCAATACGCGCATGATCTATGCCGAGTCGCCGGGTTCGCTCACCTACGAAATGCCGGATCTGCGGCAGTTGGCTGAGTTGGCGCAACGCCATGATTGCTGGCTGGCTGTGGACAACACCTGGGCGTCCGGCTTGCTTTGCCAGCCATTGGCGCTGGGCGCGGACATCTCGATTCTCGCCGCCACCAAATACCTGGGCGGCCACGCCGACGTGATGATGGGCGCGGTCGTGACCCATGCGCGCGCCTGGCGCGCGCTGGAACGCGCCAGCATCGATTTCGGCCAGACTGTCGGCGCCGATGATGCCTATCTGGTGCTGCGCGGCATGCGTTCGCTGCCGCTGCGCCTGGCGCAACATGCCCGCAGCGCATTGCGCGTGGCGCAGTGGCTGCAGGGCAGGGCGGAAGTGGCGCGCGTGCTGTGTCCGGCCTTGCCTGGAGACCCTGCGCACGCGGTCTGGCGGCGTGAATGCTCCGGCACCAACGGCTTGTTGACGCTGGAGTTCGCCGCCGGCATCAGCGATGCCGCCATGGAAGCCCTCATCGACCGCCTGCGCCTGTTCGGCATTGGCGCATCCTGGGGCGGCTTCGAAAGCCTGGTGATCCCGGTGAATTTGGCCAACGCGCGGTCGTTGCCCGCCATTGGCCCGCGCGGCGCGATGCTGCGCCTGCATATCGGCCTGGAAGACCCCGACGACCTGATTGCCGACCTCGACCAGGCATTCGGCGCGCTACGCGCGGACGCGCAAGCGCCGCATTCCCACTCTCCCGACTCCCTGCGGATTTGATGATGCATTCCCCCTCCGTTCCGACCCTGGCCGATATCGACTCGCACACGCTCAAGGAGTGGTTGCACGATGACGGCGAGATCGCGCTGCTGGATGTGCGCGAGCATGGCCAGTATGGCGAGTCCCATCTGTTCTACGCGGCGCCGGTGCCCTTCAGCCGGCTGGAAGCCGACATCTCGCGGCTGGCGCCGCGCCGCGATGTGCGCCTGGTTGTGTATGACGCCGGCGCCGATGATGACGTTGCCATGCGCGCGGCCACGGCCTTGCGCGCGCTGGGCTATACGCGCGTCTATCGCCTGGCCGGCGGCATCGGGCAATGGCAGCGCGATGGCTATGCCACATTTGCCGGCGTCAACGTACCCAGCAAGACTTTCGGCGAACTGGCCGAAGAAGTGTTCCATACACCGCGTATCGGCGCGGCCGAACTGGCCGAGCGCCAGCGCCGCGGCGACGACCTCATCGTGCTCGACGGCAGGCCCTTTGCCGAGTACCAGAAGATGAGCATTCCCGGCGGCATCTGCTGTCCGAATGGGGAATTGGCGTTGCGCGCCCACACTCTGGCGCGTGATCCGAATACCACTATCGTGGTCAACTGCGCCGGCCGCACGCGCAGCATCATTGGCGCGCAGACGCTGATCAACCTGGGCGTGCCAAACCCGGTCTACGCGCTGGAGAACGGCACCCAGGGCTGGTACCTGGCGGACTTCAGGCTCGACCACGGCGCCAGCCGCCGCTACGACGAGGCCATCGCGGTACAGGATCTGCCCGCGCTGGCACAACGCTCCGCCAACCTGGCCGAACGTCACGGCGTGCCCCTGGTGGATGCGGCCCAGGTGCGGGCATGGCTGGACGACCCGGCCCGCAGCACCTTTCTGTGCGACGTGCGCAGTGCCGAAGAATATGCGCAAGGCTCGTTGCCCGGCGCCCAGCACACCCCGGGGGGGCAGTTGATCCAGGCCACCGACCAATACCTGGCCGTGCGCGGCGCCCGTATCGTGGTGTTCGATGGCGAAGGGGTGCGCGCGCCGGTGGTGGCCAGCTGGCTGCGCCAGATGGGCTGGGACGCGAGCGTGCTCAAGGATGGCCTGGCCGCCGACCTCCCGGCCCCCGCCGAGCCGCCGGCCGAGCCGC
>CALMPB010000296.1 GCA_937871985.1 uncultured Burkholderiaceae bacterium | reverse complement strand
CGGTGTCATCAACCTAACGGTGTCCGCGTGTCCTGAGTTACAGGGGCAACTCCAGGGATTGTGGTATTCGCTCTTTGGGTTTCCGCTAATGACGTAGTCACTGAGTGCCTTGAGTTGTTGGCGGGAAACGGCATAGTCCGAGGATCGGTACGCCTCCTGGACGTGGTCCATTGTGACTTGGCGGATTCTCTTGGCGCCTCGGGAGTGCCGGTAGGAGATCTTCAAAAGATCCACAACCAAGCGTTTGATGCCACCTGTTAATTGGTGAATGACCTCTTGTTCAGAAAGGACGTCTAGACTGATCGTCTCGCCAAGACTCGTGTGGCAGCAGCGCAAGAAGGCTACCCAATCCTCCGAGCCTGCTTCATCACGCACGACTTCTATTGGCCTAGTGAGCAAACGTTGGCGTAGCTGTTCAGGAGAACGACTGAGCGCCTTGACCAGGCTTAGGTTTGCAACGAACAGCAGCGGTACGCCGAATCCCGTGTACTGGAGCAAGAGGCTCCGAATGCTGCTGGTGCTGCTTCCTCCCACTTTGAACTGCGTTTCGTCGATTAGGACAAAGGGGGCTCCGTGGGCATAAGCGCGATGTGGAAAGCAATCGAGAGCGTCCTTGAGAGAATGGATCTTCGGATTCTTGACGCCCAGATTGATGTAGTCGTTGAGATAGGTCTTGAGGCCCAAATCTCGTTGGAGAGTCACCTTGATGGGGCCTTTCATGGGGGACGCTAAGAGGCCATCCAGAACCTGGATGCGCGTGTCAGTGAACAAGCGGCAGAACGCATCAATTACCTGACTTTTGCCCACGCCGGCAAGGCCGGTGAGGCAGATGGGATTGCTAAACGTTCCGGTCGTAGTCTTTATTGGGGCATGCAGCTTGGATGCATAACGCTGCTCGCTCTCATAAGCGCTCTCGCAATACGCTTTGGCAAGGTCTCGCAAGCGACTTAGGATCGCCACGTCCTGCTTGGTGGGGTAGTAGATCTCAGCTAGCGTGCTACCGACCCTGACTTCAACGTCGGTGGGGCTGGCGGTTGATGCGAGTTCCAGAGGACGCGGCATCCGATAGCAACGTTGTCGGATCGCCGATTCCGTGCGCAGCGCTTCGAATCGTGCGATCCAAGGAAGGGATGAGCTGGGCATCAGCGTTCTCCGTGGTACAAATTTCGGTGCTGCGAGCGTTCGGCAGGCGACGCCTTCGGCGTTTGCTCGCTTCGCCGAGTGGTCAGGCGAGGTGCTTGATAGGGGCGTCCGAATCGATCTTGCTCATTTTTCATGCCCTGTGCGATGACTGCGCTACGGTTCAGGTCCTGCCTTTGACGGTTTCTGCCCCTTCTTTCTTCCAGTTCGATTGCTTCCTTCTCGCTAAGGTTGGAATCCTCGGGGCCGCCATTCAAAATACTCTCGTTGTCGAGTTGCAATAGCCGCCCGTCTAGCTCTACCCAGATATGACGAAGGCAAAGTGGCAAGTAGTAGGCCTTTAGCTTCCTGACGCGCTTGTCAGGATATGTGGACACAGCCTCAGCCAACTGATGGGACCGATACGTAATGCTCCGGAACTTGGCTCCTGATCGCGTGAGCGAGATAGTGTCGGAAGGCAGGAATTGACGAACTGCCTCTGCGAAGGGGACGGGTTGAGCCGCCGTCCTGCCTACCTTGACCAGGTCTGCTGCGAGAGCGGCTGGCGTGGGGCGGATATTTCTCCGGGCGAACGTCGCGTTGTAGCCGGTGTCTTGTAGCTGACTCTCGTTTTGCGTGAGACAGCGCTGGATTTCACTGAACACCAGCTCTGTGACCGTTTTCTCGCTTTTGACGTAGACGTTCGGCTCTTCCATCCGAAGGTCCTTCGGGTGCTTACTCTCGATGAGCGCCTTTGACTGTCCCGAACCCGTAGGGGTGATCTCACACAGCGGAAGGTAGCTTGTTTTTCGGTTCGGACTGAGCATTTCTCGCCGATGGTGAAACGTAGAGCCTGGTCCTCGGTCATTCACAATTTGAAGGGGGAGCCCGTGCCCCACCCATTCCCCTTCTTGAATGTCTATCCCGAAGAGAGAGCAGAAGACTCTTTTATCAATCGCCATCGAAAACAACATCATTCGATACGCATCGGAGTGTTCTCCCCCAAGGGAAAAGCCGATGCCCACGAGCTGAGATGTAGCTACGCACACGCCTCGAACAACGCAGAGCCGGTCAAGCTCCTTGCCGCTGATGTAGCTGCAGGGCTTCTCTAGGCTGTAAAAGCCGTCGCATTCCACGATCTGCATGTGGTCAGTCGTAGTTTCCCGGAAGCTGCCATAGTTCTGTCTCTGGCGTCTTGCACGGTTCTTTCCGTACTTCGCTATGCGGACCTGCGATGCGCCAAACAGCCTATTTACGTGGTACCGATAGGCCGCGAGGGTGGGGACTGGCGTCCCGTCGCCGGCAATGAGTCTGCGATTGCCATCGGCCAGCTCCTTTGTGGAGGCGCCGAAGTGTTTGAGCATTGCCTCGGCATAGATTTTGGATAGTGATTGCCCGTTTCTGGCTAGATTTGTGTATGACTTTTCAATCAGGTCGATGTCCCTTTGGGTCAGGCGCCGAGGCGGTGCCAAGTCGGGATTGCGGGTAAGCCGGCCGTATGGCTTGGAGCCAGGTGTGGACGCACGATCGTAATGGCCAATCCTGCCGAATGCTGGGTAGAGGGACAGCTCTGACCTTCCGAAGCACAAGTACGTCAAAAGCCAATGCCGAACTCGCCGCGGTGTTTGCCCTCGTTCTCTTGCCATCTGATTGAGGGCGAATTCGGGAGCGTCCGCTTGGACGATGGCAGGCCAAGCATCCACATAGTCGACGATGGCAAGCAACCGCTCTTGCGCTCGAAAGATGTTGCTCTTCTTGCTTCCAACGCGGCGCGTGTCGACCTCCCATAGATCGATTCCCTCCAGTCCTTCGAGGTGCGGAGGCATCGAAGGTTGGGACGCTGCGGCGCGGAGCTCTCCGCTGAGGATTCCACGTTCGAAGTCTTGTTGCTCGAGGACGACGAGGTGCGCATCCCATTCCTTTTTGCCGCGCTCAAATATGGCCAAAAGTGCTCGGCGCGCGGCTGTGCTGTTCAATAGAAAGTAGAACTCGCGATCCGTCGGCAGATCCAGGTATCCATTTGGGGCGATAAGTTTGGTTCCGATTTGCATGGCTACCTCTCGAACCAATGAGAGAATTCGACAAGGGGGTCCTTACGTTCGGGGCGCAAGGCTCTATCAATCAGGATCGGTGAGTACAGATCCACCCGGATGTCGCGGCGGTAAATTCCTTCGTAGAAGAGCCGCTTGCATTCATGTTGAGACAGTTCCAGCCTTGTCTGCAATTCAGGGAACACAGAATTTGGAGAGGCCGCGTTTCGGCGGAGAGCGCGAAAAGCGTCCCAAACGGCATGCCGTTTGTCCGGATCCGTTGGTCCTGGGCGCGCGCTCCATGTGATGAGCCACTTCAGGTTTGTGACGAGCGTGCAGTTCATGGCATCTTCGCTCACCTGCACTGTCCGAATGCCAGCGGCTGCATAGTACTCAGCTTCGAGAGTCTGACGCTGGGCGACGCGCTCAGCTGCGCGTTCTCGAGAAGCTCTGGCGCGCACACGGTTCCCAATGGGCGATGAGAATGCTGCAACGGTCTTTTTCACGGACCAGTTGATGCAGTAAAGACCATCGCGATCTTCCATAACGAGCAAAAGGTCGCCCAGATAAGGGAATGGAACAGCGGCTTTTTCGCCGTGAATCGATTGAGGGTCGTCAATCCATACGTGAGGGTGCCGACTCGTCATGCCAAGGCGTTCCGCGATCGCGACCGTGCCAGGCAGCCGAGGAAAAACTTGTCCCTGAGCACGGGGGTGTGTCGTCAAGGGGTGAGGGGTGGGTATGGGCGACAGGACTTTCTGCTCGTGCATGTCGACAAGTCGAGGATGGAGCAGGGCAAGAGAGCCGGCAGCTCGTTCCGGCCATGACAGGAAGTGTACGTCTCGACCCAGGCGGCTCGAGTAGACGATGGAGGCCCTGCTTATGCTGGGGGCTTCCTCACGAGTCGCGAGCTGTGCGGGGATATAGTCAGGTCCCCAGAGAGGGGTGTTCTGACGAGCAGAAATAGTGCGAAGTCTCGCTTCGCTGATAAGCGCCTTCTTGGCCATGGGATTAATTCCTTGAAGATTTTTGGGTTTCAAGGCTTAAGAACTAGGCATTTCCTCGGGGCGAACGCGTCCGGAACTGCGCTTGACTTGCGCAGCCCACCGAGGCAAGATGGGCATAGGGATAGCACCCGACGCACATCTCGAAGGCCGAAAAGCTCTTGCAGGAGCTTTTCGGCCTTGTGCTATTTGGTCTCAAGCAAAGTGGGGGCTAGGCTTGTGAGGTGTCTCCTTGATGGATAAGTGTCAGGGCGTCTTGTCTGGGCAAGGCCTTTAGACGGTCAGCCGGCCAAAATTGGTGACGGCCGGCTGGGGTGATTTTGAGCCATTTTGTTCAGCTTGTCGAACTAATGAAAAAATTGCCGGCGGCAAAAAGCAGGCCCTCTTTTCTTGATATAATCCGTCCCCATAAAGGCTGTGAATTATAATAAAGTCTTTATATCAAAGACTTAGGGTTTGTATTGACCCTTTTTTTCTGGTATACTCGCGTGGCAATGGGCTGATGGAAGTCAAATTTCAGGCGTTTGATTGTTCCAAATTTGTTGCTAATGAGAGCGCTGGCCTATGGGCTTCCAATCTCCGGTGCAAGGTTGGCTAGCAGGCGACGAATCCTTCTTCAGCCTCTGTAGTCGTATGCATCGAGCTTCAGGTAATGGGCGCAGTGAAGTCACCTGTAGCATGCTGTTTGGCCACCCTCAACTGGGCCGTCAGCACGATTTCCCCGCCAAGCTTGGTCATTTTGCGCGTGTGACAGAAGACCGTTTTGGTGATGCTCCGCGGCTCCTGTTGCGTACGCTTTTTCCCTATTTCTTGGCTTGGAAGCCGCGAGTGGTCGCCGAAGATCTGATGTCGCGCATTTGTGATGAGGTTGGAGGCGAGGCGTGGCGGTTCCGCATACGCACTGCAATCTGTGGCTTCGCATCAGACCATGCTCTGAAGCTCTGCCCCGATTGCGTTGCAGATGAGCGGCGGCGGTTTGGCGTTTCCTATTGGAAGTTGCCCCATCAGTATCCGGGCGTTTGGGTGTGTAGTGTGCATGGCAGGCTGCTATGGATTCAACGACGCGTTAGCGAGCGTGCAGGTGGGTTGTCTTGGGCCTTGCCCACGTTGGAGACGGCGGTGCCGGTAGGGCAGAACATCAAAGAGGCGGATTTGGCGGCGCTGGCCGATTTCTCAGCGTTCTGCGTCGAGGCTATGAGCTGCCCTCAGCTGTCGGCGGAGCTTCGCGCGCAAGAAATTCGACTGGCAATCGACACGTTGCGATTGAGCCCGGAATGGCGGCCTCGAAAGCGCCTCGAGGACGCGGGAAGGGCGTATGTCGCACACGTGGCGCCGTTCCGCCTCGCGCCAGACATGCGTGCACTCCCTTCGGAATCACGCCTAGCGACCACCTGGCTGTGGACCATGAGATTCGGTGCTTGGCAACGCTTGCATCCTTTGATTTTGCTGAGCGTTGCACATTGGTTGCGCGCTGGCCTGGACGAGTACGCTGACGGCTAAGGCACTCGTCGACTGGTTTACGAAGGCCTGGCCTCGTATAGCTTCGCCATAAGTTGTCGTTGTTTAGAAGGGTTGGACGCAGTGATAGTAGTCAAGCCGGCGCCTGGGGAGTTCTATCTCGGGCACTATGCGCGAGCCTGGTGCATCAACAATCAAGGTTCTCGAATGACTCCTGCCATGGCCCGCGTCCCGCATGGGAGGCTGTCCCATTTCATCAATGCCTTTCTTCCCTATCCGATCGAGGACTTCGCAAGTTCGCTTGGCCTGCAGGCCGAGACTTACTGGAGGTCGCATACGCTACTGCCCTTGTATTTCTTCACGCGTCTGTCGAGCGAGGGAGCGGTAGCTGATTGGGCCGTGTCTAAGAAAAAGTTGGGGGAGGGCTTTGGATTCACCCGCGCAGAGGTGGTTCGCTACTGTCCGGCGTGCGTGGACGGGCAAAAAAAGACGTTGGGTTTTGCGTACTGGCGTCGAGAACACTTTATCCCGGGGGCTGACCTGTGCTTCGAGCATGAGCTTGCTCTTCTCGTTGTCAAGCAAGAATATCGCGCCACGGCGTTCGCGGATGCCCCTGGCCGAGGTCATGATTTAGTCGAAGATGAGACGCCCGACTTGGAAGAGGTCCGTGATTGCCCTGCCGTTCAGAGGTATCTTGCTCGGGCAGGTGACGTTCTTCGCGCGATAGCCGGCGCCGGCACGCCGCCTCTCTCTCTTCCTCAAAGGAAAAAAACGGAGAGGAAGCAGTCTGATCTCAACGGCGACCTGTTGCCGGTGGAAGCCATAGAAAGATTGCGGCGGTCGGTACCAGATCAGTGGTTGCGAAGACATTTTCCAGCGTTGAGCGATGCTTCGTTATTCCAAAGGGGGAAGTTGTGCATGAGCGACCTTCCCGGTACTGCGCTACTCCTGTTAGAAGCATGTGACGCGATGCCTGCAAGTCACCGGCCTACAGTCGCGCGCCAGTCGCTCGACGCGAGGGCCGACGACGGTACGTTAGCCGCATAGATCTGATTTCGCGCGGACGATGATCTGTGTTTTGCGCGCAGAGGTCCCCGTCTCTGCAAGCAATTTCCGCTTTCGACCCACAGCGGTCGTAGATAAGGCTAAATGGTCTGCCTGGAGGCTGGACGTTCAACGCTCTTGAGAGCGCCGCGTGCCGTCGCGACCGATCACAGGCTGCTAATATCAGACAACTTGGCAGAGTTGGAGACAATTTGAAATGTGGTCAGACAACGAAACGACCGTCGACTACTTGAATTTCGGTGTCGTAGCGGACGCGTGCGCGAAACTCCTCCAACAGGCGAACGGCACGCCGATTTCGGTCGGCGTCTCTGGCGGCTGGGGTGTCGGCAAGACCTCGTTGGTCAGGATGATTGAAGGCCGGCTGAAACAAGCCGATGCTCCGGGGACCAACACCTACGTCATCGTCACGTTCAACCCGTGGCTCTACCAGGACTTCGAGGGTGCCCGAGGCGCACTCCTGCAACTGGTTGGCGATGAGGTCCTGCGGCTGGCGGCCGAGAACGAGCCCCTGCTAAAGAAGGCAAAGCGCCTCCTCAAGCGCATCAACTTCCTTCGCCTCGCACAAATGGGTGGTGAAGCTGCCGTGACGCTTTACACAGGAGTGCCCGTCGGCAGCATCGGCTCCGCGGTCATGAAGGCTGCTGGGTTCTTCGGAGTCGGCGGCGACGAGGACGCGAAGGAGTCGGGCGAGGGAGAAGGCGAGAGGAAGCAAAAGGGCGCCGACAAGGGGATGCCCAATGACTTGCTCAAGCCCGCAGAGCCGCTCTCATTGCCCAATGAGATTCAGGCGTTCCGCAATGCCCTAGAAGAACTGCTCGAAGAGCTGAAGGTCACGCTGGTCGTCTTCGTGGACGACTTAGACCGCTGCCTGCCCCAGACCGCCATTTCTACGCTGGAATCGATTCGCCTCCTCCTCTTCCTCAAGCGCAGCGCGTTCGTAGTGGCGGCCGATAACGAATTCATTCGAGGCGCGGTGCGAGTGCACTTCGAGGGGACCGGCATCTCGACCGAAGTGGCAACGAACTACTTCGACAAGCTCATCCAGGTTCCGCTGCACGTTCCGCGACTCGGTATCAATGAAGCCAAGGCATACCTAGCCTTGCTGTTGATGGAGCGTGCTCATGCTGACGGTATCTTCGAAAAAGTCGGATTCGACGCGGCAAAGGAAGCTATCCCGAAGCGCCTACAAAGCAGCTGGAAAGGTGACGCCGTCACGTCCGAGTTCTTGCAAAGCCTTGTTGGCTTGGGCAACACGCCCATGCTCGAGTTGATGCAGCTTGCTGAGGGTTTGGCTCCGCTGCTTACCCAGTCGAGCGCCGTAAATGCGAACCCGCGGCTGATGAAGCGGTTTCTGAACACGGTCTACCTGCGGTCGGCCTTAGCTGCCCCGCAGGGCATCGACCTCGAAATTCCTTCTCTTGCAAAGTGGCACCTTGTCGAACGGTGCGACGAGACGCTGGCCAACGCCCTGGCTGCAAGGGTCTCGGCGGACGCCGACGGGCGAGTGGCAGTCTTGCGTGAAGCGGAAGCCGCGGCGGCCGCCGGCACACCCCTCCCCGAGCCTTTCAAGGATGACCCCTTTTCATGCGAATGGCTGCAGCTCAAACCGCCGCTCGGTAACGTAGACCTCCGGCCCCTACTGCACTTGAGCAGGGATACGGCGACTCGGGATTTTGGCGCGGACAATATGACCGACCAAGGACGAGCGTTGCGCGACGCCCTGGTCGCTGCAACGGCATCGAACGCACCGCTCACAGAGGCCATCCGAGCCGCTGGCGCCATCCAGGCTGGGATGGCCATGGGCAAAGCCTGGCGGCTGAAGGCCGCGATGCGGACATGGCGCTCGGGGGAGGATGTCGTTCCGCTCATCGAGCCCTGCAAGGTTTACCCGGAGCTGGCGGTCGAGGCAGCGGCGCTTTTGGCAGAAGCACCGGTCGGGAAAGTTGGTCCTGGCGTCGTTCCCCTCCTGTACTCGCAGACGTGGGCACGCCCTACCCTAGACAAGTGGGAGGCAGACTCTTCGGTGGAGAAAGCCACTAAAGCGGCCATCCAGCGGGCGAAGCGGGAGACCAGATAATGGGAACCTCAACGTCAAGTTCTGGCGGCAAAGCCGGCTCGCCGTTTGACCCGGAGTGGCTGACTCCAGAGACGACGCCTGCGGGCGGCGACGATAGCGCGGATAGCTCGCTCGATGATGGCGACCACGAGCCTGCTGCAATGGGCGCGGAAGCCGGGGCCGAGGGGCCCGCCGTAGCCGGCGAGCAAGAGGCCCCGGATGGGGCTTTTGCGCCCAGTCGCCGGTTCGCCGACGCGCGTTCCAAGATGTCCGCCGCTCTGGGCGGCGGCGGCCGCGACTCGTTGCGAGGCGCGGCCAAGAGCATGGTTACCAAGGGCATGGGCGGTGCGCGGCGCGCGGCTACCACCATGCGAGGTACGGCCCAGGGCGCAGGTGCCCTGGGGCAGTTCTTGGCATCCGCCCGCGATGGATCTGACTCCCAGGTTGTGGATTGGGTAAATCGCATACGGGCTGCGAGTCTCGCTGCCGACGACCTCATCCTGGAATTGGTCAAGGAGGTCATGCCCGATACGGGCAGCATGGACGACGAATCGCTGCGCAACGCCGCGGCCGAGGCGCTTGGACTGCTCTACGAACTCAATCCCGACATCGATGTCTTCAACCTGACGGATGTGCAGATTCACGATGTCATGGCCATCACCATCGCTAACGATGTCTGTAATCGCATGGATCTACAGCTCGGGCAAATCTACGAGCGGCTGAGGCACGACCCGCAACAAGTCCAGCTCTTTCGGAAGGATGTGCGGGAGTACGTGCAGTCGGAAGTTCGTGTCGTCATGGAACGGCTCGGTGGGATGGGGCTTGACCCGAAGCGGCTCGCCCGAGACGTTCTGCGGTCGGCAATGGGGGTGTTTGCGTCATGACGAAGGTGCTATGTACGTCTGTTAACCACTTGCCCCCGACGCTCGCAGATGGCGAGCGCGCGTTCACGCTGTTCAAGAGCGCCAAGCGCGCCGGCGTTGGGACAATCGCGCAGGGTTGGCGTGGATCGTTGAAGCGCAAGGGATTCGCTCCAAGCGCTCAGGCTTGGGATTTCGTGCAGTTCTGTTTGTCGGTTTGCGCAGCCGACCTTTGCTGTTTGCGGAACACCAGTGCGGACGGCTGGACTCGGACCATCGAACTCACTGTCGGCTTGCATGAACCCATTCGGTGGGCACCTTGGAAGGCCCATATTGAACAGATGCTGAAGGTTCTGACGGGAGATTATTGGACGCTTCACTTCGTCGAGGGCGGGGTTGCGCCTCCGAACGGTAGACTCCAACCGCTGGACCACGATTGCATCTCGCTTCTGTCGGGCGGTCTGGACAGCCTTGTAGGGGGCATCGATTTGGTGACCCGTGGGCGACGGCCGGCGTTCGTCTCGCAGTTGGCTCACGAGGATTCCGAGCGCCAACGCCGGTATGCCGCGCTCCTTGGCGGTGGGGCAACTCACATGCAGTGGAGCCATGGCATCAGCTTTACCGGCCGTCGGGAGCCCTCGACGCGCGGTCGGTCGTTGGCGTTCTACGGGTTCGCCGTGATGGCGGCATCCAAGATTGCCGGCCCGCCCGTGCAGGTGTTTGTCCCCGAGAACGGCTTCATCTGCATCAATCCGCCCCTCGTCCCCGGGCGAGTCTCCAGCCTCAGTACGCGCACGACGCACCCGCTGTTTATGGCAATGCTGCAGGAGCTACTCGAAGTGCTGGGCATCGGCGTACGGCTCGAGTTGCCGTACCGGTTCAAGACGAAGGGCGAAATGCTTCGCGAATGCGCGAACCAGACCTTGCTTGCCACTGTCTCTTCAGATTCCACGAGCTGCGGACGGTACCGAACCTACAATCGAACGCATTGTGGCCGCTGCGTTCCCTGCATGATTCGACGAGCAGCGTTTCTCGCCTGGGGCCATGGCCGCGACAGGACTACCTATGCCTTCCCCTCGCTGGCCGGTTCTGACAAGTCCAGCGGACCGGACGACCCTATGGCGGCAGCACTGGCTGTGTTGTCGGCGCGTGAACAAGGATTGAACCGCTTCCTTGGCGCCACGCTCGCGTTTGCTGACCCTTGTGAGCGTGGGTCATATCGGCGGGTGCTCCAAGCTGGTCTTGGTGAACTGGAGGCGTTGCTCCAAGTGGACGGACTGCTGTGATGGACTTTCACTGTCACCTCGACCTCTACCCTAATGCGCGGGAGGTCTACCGCGAGGCCGCCCGCCGCAATGAGTTCACCTGGTTGGTGACCACGAGTCCTAAGGCGTTTGCGGCGACGTCGCGAGCGCTGGAGCCGTTGCCCTCAGTACTCATCACACCGGGGCTCCATCCCGAAATTGCCCACGAGCGCGTAGCAGAACTAGACCTGCTACTGGAACAGATTGCTGGCGTCAAAGCGGTCGGTGAGGTGGGCCTTGATGGGTCTCCTCGTTTCAAAGCCCACTACGAAGTTCAGCGCAAGATTTTCGGCGCGGTCATCGCCCGGTGCGCGGAGTTGGGAGGCAGAACGCTCAGCGTCCATTCCCGCCGCGCAGTCAGGGACGTATTGGCGGAGTTCGAGCGGCATCCGAACTTCGGCACGGCCGTTATGCACTGGTTTTCCGGAAGTACATCTGAACTGAAGGACGCCGCGGCGCGCGGGTGTTGGTTCAGCATTGGGCCGGCGATGTTCGAATCTGCGAATGGCCGGGCCTTGGCTAAAGCGATGCCGCACGACCGAGTTGTGCCAGAAAGCGATGGTCCCTTTGCCAAGGTTGGGGGCAAGTCAATCTTGCCTTGGAACACGTCCCAGGTTGCCGAGGGCCTTGCTCCGTTGTGGGCGATATCGCCTGATAAAGCAACGGAAATACTTGCTCAAAACGGACAGGCGCTTCTTTATCTCATGGGTCAACGGTAAGCAAATGCGCCACCATGACGACTGTTGGCTGTAGGCAGACACTCATGAAAGTCCGTTCTTGACCGAAAACGGCCATAAGGACGGTGCCAAGCGACGTCTACTGTTCAACTGGTCTGGCTGGCTCGATTTGAAACGATCGTGCGCTAGTCCGCTAAGCCCGACTGCTTCTTGTGCCAAGAGGCGGGAGGCTCTTCCCCTGTTGTGAATCAGTCGATTGAACGCGAAGGATGAACGTTGCGACCGACTTCTCGTTGACAAAGAGCGGACATCTTTTTAGAAACTGGTGCATTGCCGACATCGATCTGGCGTTGATGCTCAACCGCTTGATTATGAACGGTGATGCCCTCTCTGAACGGCTCAAGGCCTACGCCACCCGCTAGTGGCAGCGCCCGAGCGTGCGGCAGTGGGTGCAACAGTCGCGCGCTTGATTGCCGTTAGGCTTGATTGCCTGCTGCCTGCTGCCTGCTGCCTGCGCACTGTGGCGCAGACAGCGCGAGCGGCGCGAGATGAACCGGTCGGGGGCTCAACCAGGACCGAAATGCGGGCCACCGCCACGGGACTCACCGTCTACTCGGTACGGGCCCTCGGCGCAAACTGCCGATCACTGAAATTGTTTCTCATGGGGCTGTCCGTCAACGGAGCTTGAACAGGGGGCTCGGATTGGATGTCGAAACCACCAAGGTGAGCGACTTTTTCGCCCTGCTAAAGGCTACATACATCTTGGACTTGGCGTACAGGGTCGATGTGAACCGCGTCTTGTCGCAGGCCATCAGCATCGCGTGGTCGCACTCCAGGCCCTTCGCCTTGTGAATGCTGCTGAGCACCTTCGGGGGTAATGAAGGATGGGAATGGGAGCGCATACGCGACACCTCTGCAAATCCTTCGTCCGGATCTGTAAACTGACCAATGCGCACGGCATCCCGCAGTTCGGACCAGTGATCGATCTTCACGGTGTCAAAGCCCGCGGCGTTATCCTTCACCAGCGCAACAATTTTTGCGAGTGCGTTCGATACGCCCATATGCGAGGGATTGTTCAGGAGGCATCGTGCGACCGCCTGGATGTTGGCCGGCTTCCCGGTGGTGGGGCGCGCCGCCCCGGTGCGAACTTCCTGCAAAAGTCGGTCACCGTGGCTGGACGAGCTGAATCCCGCTGCGACGCTGCCCATGAAGGTGATGAGACCCTGCGCCACCGCTTCCGGATCACCATGACCGGCGCGCAGTGTCTGCACGAGCGTCCCTAGTGCATCACGCGTATGCCCTTCCCAGATCGGTACTCTCCGAAACCAGAAGGCCCGAAGTGCCGACACCAAGTCGTTCTGCGATGCGAGAACCATAAGCTGCGAGCGGCTTTTCAGCATATTGTCGATCGGTATTCGATGCTCCTTGGACAGTTGGTAGCCCGTACGCATCTGAGCCGTGTTGTTTCCGACAAGCACCCTAACTGATGGAGGTAGCGCTCCGGTCAGGTCTATTGGAGTTCCGCGTTCCAAGCTCCCCCGCGCCTCGATTACCCAAGCCCCCAACAGAGGACAACCGGTATTCCAGCGGTGAGGGGTGATCAGCTTCTCGCCTGCTCCCTGCGCCTTCAAAGCATCCCAGCGGGCACGATCCTCGCGCGCGGCTTTGTCGGTCTTGGCGCCGTAAATCCGCTGCATGGGATCACCAAAGATCCGGACAGTTGCTCCAGCGGCCAGCAAAGACATGACAACACTGTGCTGATCGACACTGGTGTCCTGGTGTTCATCGCACACGATGACTGGATAGCGTTGGGCCAGTGCACGAGCCACCATCGGCTGATGACGCAGAAATCCCGCGACTTTGGTTGCCATGATCTCAAAGCCTTGCCCTCCATCCCGCCAAGCCCAGGAGTTCAGATCGCGCGGAAGACCAAGTGGCTTGTGGTACGCCAGCGCGATCTGCGCAATCAAGGCATCGATGGTCTTGATTTCGACGCGTGACCCGGCCTTCTTCGTGCGTTCTGCGAAGACAGAGCAAGCGGCGTGGGTGTGCGTCAGGATGAGCAAGCGGCCATCACCGATCGCTCTTACCACCTCCTGCGCGTACGCAGCGGCCTGGTATGTCTTGCCGCAGCCCGCTGCAGCTTCAATGATCACCAGCCGCTCGGGTGAGCGGAGAAGCTTGGCAACGGTGTGGTCGCTCATAGATCGAGCTCTTCCAAAGCCTTGTGACCCACGGCTGTCAGTACCGAGTTGATCAACGGAAGCAACTGCGGCTGTATTTCCGCCCAAGCGCCTAACGCGACCATTTTCTGGGCCAACTCCTGTCCACCGACAGTGGACTTGAACCATTGCTGGGAATGCTTCTTCCAAGCTTTTTCTTGACCTGCGGGCGCGCCATCCTTGCTGCCGCTGGCGGCTGCAATGATCAAAGTGCGCCACGTCTTTCCAGAGGCTTTCAGCGCCGCATCTATCGCCTCGGTGCTCTTGTCTTGAAGTCCGAGGCGCTCCGCCAAAGTCCGAAGTCGATAGCCATCCAGTTCGCCTTCTGCATCCTTCAGCAGTGCGAGAAGATTTTCTTCGGGAACGGCCCCGATCACATGATCCTCGGTGCAGCCCTTGGGCCACTGGTGCAATCGTCCTTTGAACTTGTCCTTCAGCTTCTTCCACCGCTCTGGAGCCGTACCTTCGTCGTCAGCCAGGCCGGCAAATAGCAAACCGGAAGACGCGAGCGTCTCCAACAGATCCAAGGTCGCATCGTTTCCCTGGCCATCGCAGACTCGCACCCCGTGATCGAGCGGGTTGCCCTTAAAGGCCCTCTCTAATAGGTACTGTAAAAAGCCGACTTCGGTGGGTCCTTCTGCAATGACGGCCACACGCGCCAGGAATGTTTCAGGATCGCGTTTCTGCTGTGGCCCGATCTTATCCCGAGGCAGCGCCCCGATGGCGCCCGCGCTGTCCAGATACCAGAGGTGCGCGTCCTCGGCACACGAAATGGCAATAGGGCTGTGCGTCGTGAGGAAAATCTGCCCGTGTTGGCCGGCCAGGATATTGATGAGCTTGCGCAGGCGGTACGGCTCAAGTCCGCGCTCAATCTCATCAATGAGCGTAACGCTTGCTTCCTTGTCCGTTGACGATGCGATTTCGAGCGCAGCCATACGTCTAGTGCCAGCACCCCAACTGCTCAGGGGCAACGCCACCCCATTCTCGGTCGCCACTAGTCCAATGAGCGAGCCGATGGATAACCCCTGGCTGGTCGTAAGACCGAGTTTCAAATTGCTGGGAAGCGCAGCACCGGCCATGCGCGCATCCAGCGATTCAATCGCCTCCTTACCCTTCTCATTGAGCGAATCGTGCAAATT
>CALMPB010000295.1 GCA_937871985.1 uncultured Burkholderiaceae bacterium | reverse complement strand
CTGACACATCACCATCAATGTCGCTGACCAGTCACCGACGATGTCGCGCTACATCGAGCTTCGCCATTATGCCTCGTGTGACTTGGCGTCGCCGTACGAACAACGCCACTAGCGACACGAGCAAAGCGAAGCGCGCGAGCATGAGGATCCAGTCGCCGACATCTGCGTGAAAGCTGTTCAACGCCATGGACGGCGACCAAGGAAGGAGCGCCCGCTTCGTTTCCCCGGGATCAGAACGTAGATGATCCCGAGCGCAAGAAACCAAAGCAAGGCGACCGCGCGCAACGGCGTCGCGGCCGCTGGTATATGATGAGCCGCCACGAGCAGGCCGATCAGGCCTGAGACGCCGATGATCTTAACGGCCGCGGAAAGAATGCTGAGGGGCGGCATCCTATAGCACCCTGGGCGAGGTCGGTGCAAAAGCCCTTATGAGCCGAAGGAAGCTCAGGCGGCGGCGCGCAGCATGGGTTGACGGGGCGATCACTCCACCGCTCCTTGACGGCCTTCGGCCTGGGCATAGGCGAGCAGAACTGAGGCCTCTGGCGAGAGGGTCTCCGGCCGCCATATTGCGTAGACCGCAGCGTGAGGCTCCGGAGCGCTGATCGGTCGGTAGATGACGCCGGGATAATAAACGCCTAGTGCGCAAGAGCGTGTCAGCGCGATCCCGAACCCCAACCCTACGAGATGCATGAGAGTGTCGCGATGGACCTGGGTTGGAATGATCAACCGTGGCCGGCCTTCGAGTATTGTCGCTATTTCGTTCGCCGTGCGGATGACGCGCGTTTCATCGATCGCCATCAGAAACGTTTCGCATCTGAGTGCTTCGCGACGAAGGGCGTGGTGACCGGCGAGCCGATGACCCTCCGGCAAGGCCACTACGATCGTCTCGTTCCAGCAGTGCTCGGACGCGATGGACGTTTTATCCACCCGCTCTTGTATGAAAGCGACGTCAATTGTTCCGCGCGCAACTTGATCGGCGATATCGTCGCCGTCACCCTCGACAAAACTTACATCTATTGCTGGTTCTGTTTTGGAGCCGAGCGAGCACGTTTCGAAGTGGGCCATAGCTCAGGGAGGCGTCCAGTCCGATCCGAAGCGATGCCGATGTGCTGCCGCCGGTGAAATGACTGCAAGCGTCGCGCAGGCTATGTGAGAGCCTCTTTTGAGGCCCACCGGAAGGGGCGGACAACTTGAGAAAGCGGCGATTTTTGCTTGGCTCAAACGTTGTAGGGCGTGGTCCAACTGGTCTGTCCATACGTGGAATGCCTTCGGCTTTTTCGCTCGCGGGGACCGGCGGTCGGCGCTCCGGGCGAAGTAACAGGCGTGCTGCAATCAAGAGCACTGCCAAGAAGATGATGAAGACGGACGCGCCAGACATTGGTCATTCCGTGAAACCGAGCGGACGGTCAATCGAAGCCGCGACGTTGATCGAAGTTCGCTTGCTCTCAGGTTGATCGCGGCTGCTCCAATTATGTTTGCGATTTTTTCAGGCGGAGCGTTCCTCCGATCCGCGGTCTTTTGTTGCTTTGCGCCTGTCCCGGCGGCTCGCCAGAAACAGCTTTACGCGGAGGTAGATGTTCAACCACAGCAACCCGCCGAGGATGAGCAGGAACATCAGGAGGCCTTCTGGATTCATCATTGTGCCTCATCGTGCTCCCCGCAGCAGAACATGGTTGCTGGCGCGCGGCGGGCGCGGAGACACCGATGATGGATTGGCGGGCGCCGCGGTCCATCTCATTGCGTGCGAGGCCTCCTCGGAGGGAATGTGGAGAGGTGTCGCCGGGGAGCGCCTCGGTAGCTCGATCTGAACAAAGATGTGGCGACCGCGCACGAGCAAGGCGCTGCCCGCGCTCATGCCGACGAAGCCCAACGCCGCCAGAAGCATCTCAAAGGGCGTGGCTTCATGCAGCGGAAGCACATGGACAAGTGCGTACAGGCGGCTCAACGCAAGTGCGGCAATGATCACGCCCAGCAAGCCCGCTAGTCGTAACCCTGCATTCCTTGCATCAGTTGCTGCGATTGGCATGCCGCCCTCCATGGTGGCGGCAATCCAACTAAAGGCACGATCATAAAGATTCGAGATCAGATTTTCGGGCTAGACGTAAAGATGGTGTATATATGCGCCTTACTTCCTAAGTCGGCAGCCGAGAGGTATGCCGCGTCTTTGGCCTTAAGTAGTGTGGGCTATAGCCATCCAGTTTTTCGGAAGCGCCGGTAGAGTGTAAGGCATATCACGGCGATGATCGACATAACCGCAGGGTAGCCATAGACGGAATGCAACTCGGGCATATGCTCGAAGTTCATCCCGTAAATGCCAGCCAAGGCAGTCGGCACGGCCAGGATCGCCGCCCATGCCGCCAGTTGACGGGTGATGGCGCCAGTGCGTTGTTGCTCCATCAGATTGCTGAACTCGAAAACGGAAGTCAGCACCTCGCGGAGACCAGTGTTCATCGTCTCCACCCGCCGCACGTGATCCAACACATCGCCGAAATAGTGGCGAGCCTCGGCATCGATGCAAGGATGGTTGGTCTGAGCTAACTTACGGGCCACCTCCTCCATGGGTATCAGGATGTGTCCAAAGCGAGTGAGCTGACGCCGAAGCGTGAATATTCGGGCGATCTCGGTTCGACCCAAGAAGGCGTCGAGCGTGTGCTGCTCCATAGCCGAGACTTCTTCCTCGAGCGACTCGACCAGTGGAATGTACCCGTCGACGATGAAATCCAGCACTGCGTGCAACACATAGTCCGTGCCTTGGCCGAGGAGATCTGGCGACTCTTCCAGGTGCTTGCGCAGCGGAAGGTGTGATCGGGTTGAGCCTTGCCGCACCGTGATGATGTGACTGTGACCGAGGAACACGGCGGTCTGTCCGTAGGCAATGACGCCGTCGTCCAGTTGCGCGGTGCGCGCGATCAGGAACAACTGATCGCCGTAGATATCGACCTTCGGCAACTGGCCGTCTTTGAGCGAGTCTTCTACCGCGAGTGGGTGAAGATTGTAGAGGGCCTGTAACGCCATGACGTCCTCCGCGCATGGGTCCGACAAGCCTATCCAAACGAACTCGGAGCGATCCGTCGGGCAATCAACCCGTTCGCCGATGTCGACTTCGCGAACCCGACGACCGTCGCGGTAGAGATACGCTGCGATGACTGGCATCAGTCCTCTTTCTGTATGAGGAGGTGCGGCCCGAGCTTAGTCGCCTGACCTGCAGTCGTCATCGCGATGACCGGCGATTGTGTGCGGCTACAGCGCTTGTGACGTCGGGCTGATTGGCTCGCCGTGGTTCTAAGCGGCGCGGACGTTGCGGTCGATGCCGGCTTGGGGAGCACCTCTGGTCGGGGCTTGAGCTCGCTCTCGGCGGCCGGCGGTAAAATCATGTTTGACCGACTGGATGACTCGCCTCTACGTCTCGCGCAGCCAACTCGCGGCGCGTTGCATATCGCGCGGCGAGATCGAGATGAAGTCTCTTGACCGCTACATCTGAAGCGTTGGCCGCTAACTCCAGTTCCTGTGCCGCCCGGCGGGCGAAATATGCTTCGTCCGATACCGGATCGACGCTCCTCGCGTTCGTGCTCCGGACCGAGGAAGCAGTCTCCGATGGGCTGGCGGGGACGGGCTCTTCTTCAGCCGCCATGGCGGCGCAACCAGGCCCGTGCAGCCTCTTCGTCGCCAGCCGCGAAATGACGGGCTTCCATCTTGAGCAGCGGATCGAAGAGGTTGGTGAGGCGACTTATCCAGTCGGGCCCGCCGACGAGCGCATATCGCTCGATATGGCGTAACAGCCCGATCTTCAGTTCGAGCAGCCTCGTATCAACGAGCAGCGACGGCTCGAAGCCGTCGTAGTGACGGACGATGCCGAGGAGGCGGCGACCGCCCCCGCCGCTGAACGCGGCCGAAAGCCTCTCGGCGAGATTGCGCGCATCCGCGCTGGTGATGCGCCCGTCGATCTCGAAGGTGAAAATATCGGAATCACCGTTCTCTAAGACCCGCAGGCTTTCAGGATGCGCGCAATCGACGTCACCGCGAACCCACGCGAGGGCGTGCTCCCGACGATCGGGCGTATAGGACTGATACCTGACATAGGGCAGCAAGGCGTTTTCGATCCGGGCGGCGTTACGGATCCAAGCCTGGTCGCTGACGATGGCGATCCGTCCGAATTGTCTGAGCCGTGCCAAGTAGCGGAACGCATTGCCAAGATCGCTACGCCACGCCTCCGAGGACATGCCCTTGAAGTTGCGGACTTCCGCGAAGACATGGACGGTGTCGCCGCGCTCAAGCGCCGTATCAAGCTGCCGCATGGCGGTTTCGACGTCAGCTTTCTCGATACGGCCGTCGGTGGCCAACTCGATGACAGTTTCATTCTGATTTTCGGCCATGATCTGGTCCTTGCGGATTGTCGGATTGATCCAGTTGTTCAGCGTCAGCTATGACGTGCCTCGGCGGCCTCCAGGCCGGACAAGCGGTATCCGACCTGCAATTCCGTCAGGAGGTGCTGGGGCTGCGACGGCTCCTCTTCGAGCTTTTGCCTGAGCTGCGCCATGTAGATGCGGAGGTAATGGGCGCGTTCCGAGTATCCGGGACCCCACACCTCCATAAGCAGTTGGCGGTGGGTTAGCACCTTGCCGTGGCCACGGACCAACGCCGTCAGAAGTCGAAACTCGTTGGGCGTGAGATGGACGGGTATGCCCGCGCGCGCAACTTCGTGCGTGGCAAGATTGATGGTGACCGACCCGAACTTGGCTACGGGCGACGCTGCGCCGCCGTTCGATACGGTGCCGGCGCGCCGCAGTTGTGCCCGCACTCGCGCCAGGAGTTCGGGCACGCCAAACGGCTTGACCAGATAGTCGTCGGCGCCGGCGTCAAGCGCCTCCACCTTTTCGGTTTCCTGCTCGCGCGCGGAGAGTACGAGAACGGGCGCTGACATCCAGCCGCGCACTTCCCGGATGAGCGTCTTGCCGTCGCCGTCGGGTAGTCCGAGATCGACGATCATCAGGTCGGGCTTGCGACTGCCCGCATTGAGCCGCGCCTCTTCGGCCGTCGCCGTCTCGAAGACATTCATGCCCTCTTTTTCCAGCGCCATGCGGATAAAGCGCCGAATATCGGCTTCGTCTTCAACGATCAGAATGCGCGGCTTGATCATGGATCGGTTCACTTTCGATCGCAGGCGGCGTCCCAAGCGGCAGTCGTATCTCGAACGCGGCTCCGTTTGGTTTGCGCTGTTCGGCTCGGATGCTTCCGCCGTGAGCCGTGATGATACTGCGGCAGAGCGCGAGCCCCAATCCAACGCCGGCGACCGACGACTCCTTCTGCCCGCGCGCGAACGGCTCGAAGAGCATTTCCGGATCCCGCACGGGGAGCCCGGGGCCATTATCTTCAACGATAAGATACATGGTGTCCGCCGTAGCACCGGCCCGAACGTTTATCGTGCTATCGCGCGGGGTATACTTGGCGGCGTTGTCGAACAGATTGATCAGAACGCGCTCGATGAGCGTGGCATCGGCCTCTATGAGCGGAAGATCCGCCGGCAGATTGGTGCGAACCTTGCGAGGTTCGAGGATCGCGCGCGATTGTAACACGGCGCTGCCGACGATCTCGCTCAAGGAATTCCATTCCTTGTTGAGCCGCACGCCTTCGCTTTGCATGCGTGCCAGGTCGAGCAGGTTGGCAACGAGGCGCTTGAGCTCGTCGGCCTGAACCCGGATCGAGCGCGCCAGGTCACTGCGATCTTCGACTGGAAGCTCTTTGCGATGCTCGAGCGTCTCGGCCAGGCCGCGGATCGCGGTCAGCGGCGTCTTGAGGTCGTGCGATACGGCCGACAGCAGCGCGTTGCGGAGCTTCTCACCCTCCATCCGGACCAGGGTTTCCTGTGCGACTTCCATGAAGTGGATGCGCTCGAGCGTGAGGCCAATGGTCGAGCAGCAGGCATCAAGCAGACGGCGATCGTCCGGATCGTCGGGCAGCGGCGCGCCGACCGGCACGACCGCCAGCACTCCGCGCATGGCCATCGACGCTTTCAGGGGAAGGTACAGGGCGTGGGCGGCACTCAAGGTCTGAGTGCCAAGGCCCGCTTGCTGTCCATGATCGAAAGCCCATTGTGCGGTCGATGTATCGACAAGGCCGGGGTCCTCGGTAGGCATCAAGCGCTCGTTCTTGTCGGGAACCAGGAGGATGATCCGCGCTTCGAACAGTGGTGTCAGCGCTTCCCGGCAAATCGCGACAACTTGGTCTATCTTGATCGCGCTTGAGAGGTCGCGGGCGATCCTGGCCAAGGCCGACGCCCTTCGTTCTCCGGCGCGGGCTACACGAGCTTCCGATCGGAGCCGCGCCGCGAGTTGGCTGATCACGACTGCGACTACCATCATAAGCGCGAAAGTGAATATGTATTGCGTGTCGGTGACCGCGAACGAGAGCTTCGGCTCGACGAAGAAGAAGTCAAAGCAGCCTACCGAAAGCAGGGACGCCCACGCCCCGGCGAGGCGGCCGAGTCGCAAGGCGATGAACACGGTCGTCACCAGGAAAAGCATGACGACGTTGGAAAGATCGAAAAAGCCTACGAGCTGGGAGGCGAGGAAGGTCGCCGCGCCGCATGCGAGCGTGGCGATGCCAAGCGCCGCGATCTGCGTCTGCGGCTCCTCCGGTATCCAATGAACTCGGCGGGTCGCCCGGACTTCGTCAACGCTCAGCAGCAGGAGCCCAATTTCCGGATTGGCGCGGGCAAGCCGTTCCTGCAATCGACGTTTGAACGTAAATATGCGTCGGCGAGCTGTGTTTCCGATGATGAGCTTGGTGGCGTTGCGCTTTCGAGCATAGTCGAGGATCGCCTCGGTAATGTCTTGGCCAGGGACATTTGCAAACTCCGCGCCGGCTGATTGGGCCGTCTTCGCGATGACGAGCAGCGCCTCGCGGGATCGCGCGTCATTATTTTGATAGGGCTGATCGACGTGGACGACGATCCATTTGGCCTGAAGCCGCTGGGCGAGGCGCCCGGCTTCACGGACGAGCTTTTCCTGGGACCGATCCGCGCTGACGCAGACCATGAGCAATTCCTGCGTCGGCCAGACCGTCTTGATCGCATGCGAGACGCGGTAGGTCCGGACATCGGCGTTGACCCGGTCGGCGACGCGGCGGAGCGCAAGCTCGCGTAGCGCGATCAGATTGCCGCGGCGGAAGAAGTTCTGACGCGCGCGCTCGATTGACACGGGCAGGTAGACCTTGCCGGCGTTCATGCGGGCGAGCAGATCGTCCGGCGGCAGGTCGACCAGCACGACATCGGTCGCGGAATCGAAAATGCGATCGGGAACGGTTTCACGGACGCGAATGCCGATAATGCCGCCGACGATGTCGTTGAGGCTGTCGAGGTGCTGTACGTTGAGCGCGGTGTAGACATCGACGCCGGCGTCGAGCAGCTCTTCGACATCTTGCCACCGCTTGGCATGGCGGCTGCCGGCGACGTTCGTGTGGGCAAGCTCGTCGACCACCAGCAGCTTGTAGTCGGACGCCAGGGCGCCATCGAGATCGAACTCGGTGACAGGCCTGCCATTACCCGGCAACGTCTTGCGCGGGAGAATGGCAAAGCCGTCGATCAGCGCCTCGGTTTCCTTGCGGCCGTGCGTCTCGACGATGCCGATTCCGACGCGCACGCCCTCAGCCTGAGCCTGCCGCGCCGCTTGAAGCATCGCAAAGGTCTTCCCCACCCCAGCGCAGGCCCCGAAGAAAATCTTGAGCTGTCCGCGTTTGGAGTGCTCTGCGTTACCTCTTACGGCCTCCAGAAGAGCGTCCGGATCAGGTCGCTGATCGTTCATCGTCTACTGCCTCACGCCAGTGCCGCACGCCGTTCGTCTAAAAGAACGGCGTGAGCACGAGGTCGATGAGCTTTATACCTATAAATGGCACGATAATCCCGCCTAATCCGTAGATGAGCAGGTTCCGACCGAGAAGCCGCGCCGCCGGTTCGGCGCGATACTTCACCCCGCGTAGGGCGAGCGGGATTAGCACGACGATGATCAGCGCGTTGAAGATGACCGCAGAGAGAATCGCCGAGGCTGGGCTGTGCAGTCCCATCACGTTGAGCGCGGCGAGCGGCGGATAGGTCGCGACGAAGGCGGCGGGAATGATCGCGAAATACTTGGCCAGGTCGTTTGCGACGCTAAAGGTCGTGAGCGCGCCGCGCGTCATGATCATCTGCTTGCCGACTTCGACGACGCGCAGCAGCTTGGTTGGGTTGCTGTCGAGATCGACCATATTGCCGGCTTCCTTGGCCGCCTGCGTACCGCTGTTCATCGCGACGGCGACATCGGCTTGGGCGAGCGCGGGCGCGTCGTTGGTGCCGTCGCCGGTCATCGCGACGAGCCGTCCCTCAGCCTGGTACTGACGAATAAGCCGGAGCTTGTCCTCCGGCGTCGCCTCAGCCAAGTAATCGTCGACGCCGGCTTCGGCCGCGATGGTCGCCGCCGTCAACTGGTTGTCGCCGGTGATCATCACGGTCTTGATGCCCATCGCGCGAAGCTCGGCGAAGCGCTCCTTGATCCCGCCTTTGATGATGTCCTTGAGCTCGATCACGCCCAGGACATTGGTTCCGTCGCTAACGACGAGCGGTGTGCTGCCGCGGCGAGAAACTTCTTCGACGGTCGTGGTCACTTCCTTGGGGAAGACACCGCCCATCGCCTCGACATGGGCGCGGATCGCACTGGCCGCACCTTTCCGGATCTGGCGGCCGTCGATGTTGATGCCGCTCATTCGGGTTTGCGCGGTGAAACCGATTGTCTCCGCGCCCTGAAGCTCGCGGCCGCGGATGCCGAAAGCGTTTTTGGCCAGGATCACGATAGAGCGCCCTTCGGGCGTCTCGTCGGCAAGGGATGCGAGCTGCGCCGCGTCGGCCAGCGCGGGCTCTTTGATGCCGGGCGCGGGATGGAACTTCGTCGCCTCGCGATTGCCGAGCGTGATCGTGCCGGTCTTGTCGAGGAGGAGGACGTCGACATCACCCGCCGCCTCGATCGCGCGGCCAGAGGTGGCCAGCACATTGGCCTTCATCATCCGGCTCATACCGGCGATGCCCACGGCTGAGAGCAGTGCTCCGATCGTCGTCGGGATGAGGCAAACGAGAAGCGCAATGAGCACCGTGATCGTCACCACCGTGCCCGAGCCGTTGATGATCGTGCTGAAGCTAGAGAACGGCAGGAGGGTGACGCAGACGAGCAGGAAGATGATCGTGAGTGCGACCAATAGGATCGTCAGTGCGATCTCGTTGGGTGTCTTGCCACGCTTAGCGCCTTCGACCATCGCGATCATGCGATCGAGGAAGGCCTCGCCCGGCTTGGCAGTGACCTCGACAACAATCCAGTCCGAAAGCACGCGTGTGCCGCCCGTCACGGATGCGAAGTCGCCGCCTGCCTCGCGGATGACGGGGGCGGACTCGCCGGTGATTGCGGACTCATCCACCGAAGCTGCGCCTTGCAGCACTTCGCCGTCGGCCGGGATGATCTCGCCGGCCTCGACAAGCACGTATGCTCCCACACCCAACTCGTCGCTCGCCTGAGGCCAGGATTCGGCGTCACGTCGCGGCTCCTTGAGCATCCGAGCGAGAACGCGCTGGCGGGTGGCGCGCAGCGCATCGGCCTGCGCCTTGCCGCGCCCTTCCGCCATCGCCTCGGCAGCGTTGGCGAAAAGGACCGTGAACCAAAGCCATGCGGCGATCGCGAAGATGAAGGGAGCGGACGCCTCGCCCTTGCCGGTCACGGCCTGAATGAAAAGCAAAGTTGTGACGATGCTGCCGAGAAACACGACGAACATCACTGGGTTCTTGATCTGAACGCGCGGTGACAGCTTCTTGAAGGCTTCCGCGGCCACTGATGCCCACGGCACTTGCTTGACGTTTCCGCCGAGGACGGCGGCGCTCTGCGCCGTAGGAGTCTCTAGATCGGACATGATGCCACCTCGGTTTTATTGGGCAGCCGGACGGGCCGGCGCGGCAGCCGCGTCGAGCGCGAGATTGAGTGCAAGGACATTGACGCGTGGGTCGCCGAACAGACCGAACTGCGGTCGATCGACATTCTCATTGATCAGCGCCAGGACGCGGTCCACCGCCACCCCTCGGGCGCGAGCGACCCGCTGCGCCTGGATGTTGGCGTTGGCGATCGAGATATGCGGGTCGAGACCTGAGCCGGACGCGGTCACCGCGTCGACCGGAACGGCGGCGTTGGCCGCCAGTCCGTTCTCCTGACGGTAGGCGATGGCGCGCTCTTCGACCGCGGTGAGGAGCTTCTTGCTGAGAACACCCTGGTTGCTCGCGGCGCTGGCTCCAGCGTTATACGGCTGGTCGACCGTCTTGGAGGGGTCCTGCGGGTCGGGACCCGACGTGGCGCTTGGCCGACTATGGAAATATTCCGGGCGGGCGAAATATTGTCCGATCTGGCGAGACCCGATGGCCTGCCCGTTTCTCTCGATCAGGCTTCCCTGAGCCTGGCTCGGGAAGAGCAGATTGGCGACGCCGGTTGTCGCCAGCGGATAGGCCAGACCTGTCACCACCATGAATAGCAGGGCTGAAACAAGCACCGGCCGGGCGATGCCCTTGAAGGCGGAGGTGGCAGAGAGGTCGGCGGATGTCGATTGATCGTTGTGCATGGCGATGTCCTCAGAATGTCGTGCCAGACAGCATCAGCAGATGCTCGACGATCGGGCCGAGCGCGAGCGCGGGGAGAAAGGTCAGACCCCCGACCACCAACACCACGAACACGAGAAGCCCTGTGAACAGCGGCGTTGCGGTCGAGAGCGTCCCTGGGCCAGCCGGGACCGTCGTCTTCGCCGCCATCACGCCCGCGACCGCCAGCATCGGCAGCAAGGTCAGATAGCGCCCGACCAGCATCGCGAGCCCAATGGTTGTGTTGAAGAAGGGCGTGTTGGCGTTGAAGCCGGCGAAGGCCGAACCGTTGTTGGCGGTGCCCGAGGTATAGGCGTAGAGCACTTCGCTGAAACCGTGGGGCCCCATGTTGGCCAGACTGTCGACGGTGGAGGGCATGACGCATGCGAGCGCTGTGAAACCGAGGATGCTGAAGGCATGGGCCAGAACAGCCAGCATCACGAACTTCATCTCGCGCGCCTCGACCTTCTTGCCGAGGAATTCGGGCGTTCGCCCGATCATCATGCCGACCAGGAAGACGGTCAGAATTGCATAGGTGACGAGATTGATGAGGCCGACGCCATCGCCGCCGAACACGTTGTTGAGCATCATCTGGGCGATCGGGACGAGGCCGCCAAGCGGCGTCAGCGAGGCGTGCATCGAGTCGACCGATCCCGTCGTCGCCGCCGTCGTGGTGGTCACGAACAGGCTGGTCTGCGCGATGCCGAAGCGAAGTTCCTTACCCTCCATGTTGCCGCCGCCGAGCGTTGCGGTCTGCGCCTGATCAATTCCCAGCGGCGAGAGCATCGGATTGCCCGCATGCTCGGCGCCGTAGACCAGCGCTAGGAAACCGAGGAACATGACGAAGAAGGCGGCGAAGAACGACCAACCCTGCTTGCGGTTGGCGATCATCGATCCGAAGACGTAGGTCAGGGCCGACGGGATCAACAACATGCTCAGGATGTGCAGCGTGTTGGTGAGCGGTGTCGGGTTTTCAAACGGATGCGCGGCGTTCATGCCGAAGAAGCCACCGCCGTTGGTGCCGATGTGCTTGATGGTCTCGAGACTGGCCACCGGCCCGATGATGAGTTGCTGGCGAGCGCCTTCGAGCGTCGTGACCACCGTGTCGGCCGTCAGCGTCTGCGGCATGCCCTGCCACACATAGATGAGCGCAAGGACGAAGCAGACCGGGAGCAGCAGGCGGTAGGTGACGCGCGTGAAGTCGACCCAATAATTGCCGATGTCGCCGGCGCTCTTGCGGCTAAGGCCCCGGATGAAGCCGCCCGCGGCGGCAACGCCGGTCGCGGCGCTGACGGTCATCAGGAAGGTGATGACCGCCATCTGCGACAGGTTCGAGAGGCTCGTTTCGCCAGAATAGGCCTGCCAGTTGGTATTGGTGATGAACGAGGCGACGGTGTTGAACGCGAGGTCGGGTGTCTGCGAAGAGCGACCGAGCGAATCGCCGGGCAGAAGTTGCTGGATGCGCAAAATCAGGTAGCCGAGCAGCATCATAGCGGCGTTGCTGAGGAGCAGCACCGCGCCATAGCGTTTCCAAGACATCGGCTCGGCGGGATCGACGCCCAGCAAGCGGTAGGTGCCGCGCTCGATAATATTGTGTCCAGGCGCGGTGAAGATGCGCGTGAGCCACGGGCCAGTCACAAAGACGAGGCCCGTCATGATCACCAGAACGACGATGAATTGATTCAGATCGTATCCCATCAGAGCCCCCTCAAATTCGATCGAGGGCCACGATGAACCCTGCTGTGATTGCGAAGAATCCGAGCGTTACCGCTACGAAGATGAGGTCGCCCATATTTGCCACCTGCCGGTTAGAATGGATCGTTGATGCTCAGAAGCGCTCAGGCTTCATGAGGGCGTAGAAAAGGTAGATGAAGAGGCCGACCGCGCAGGCGCCGGCCAGACCAATCATGAGGGTTTCGGTCACGAGGATTCTCCAAACAGCGCGACGACGCCGAAAGATCGTCTCTGCGTGCGCGAGCGCGGACGCACGCGGCTCAGTAGACGCGCAGATCTCGGCTTCTCGGCCAGAAAGTTGCTGAGCATTTTGGCTGCAGCTCCAGTTTAGTGTCAGTCTGCGGGACGCCTTTAAGACGTTGCACGTAAAGGCGGCGCTGAGTTTTTACGCCCGTGTATAAGGATGGCGTAAGGAAGCATGTCACAGCTACCGCCTGCGACGCTTCTTGGCCGCTCATGAATAGATGAATGCGAGTGAAGTAGAGTAGGCTTTCGAACTGGCGAATGAGGGCTGCGTCTTACGCGGTCTTTGCGGTCGCCCCCGAAACTCTACGCGATCCTTATGTCACGCGGGGTAAGCAGCTTCCTATAGCATCGCGTTCGACTCGACGCGTTCCAATCACAGGTAACGCCGAGATGCGCTGTAGCTTCCATCCCCACCGACATCGCTGCACAGCTCGGCCCCTCCGGCGGTGAAGGCATTTGAGCTAGAACTTAGGCACATACGATACGTTGTGACGGCCGCCCGGTTTGGAAGCTTTCGCAAGGCATCCTCACGCCTTGGGGTGCGGGAGTCGACGATCAGTCGACAGGTCAGAAACTTGGAGGACGGGCTGGGCTCCAGCCTATTTCTTCGCAAGAGGTCGGGCGTTTCGCTAACGCAAGCTGGCTCGATTTTTGTCGAGCATGCCCAAGCCGCGCTGAACGAGATTGATCGCGCGGTAGGCGATGTCGGCACGATAGGTCGCGGCAGGTCCGGTACGGTTCGCGTCGGCCTGTCATCCCCGCTCGCAACCGGGTTTCTCGGGGAGCTCCTTATTCGCTTTTGTCGGCAGCATGAAGCGGTGCAGCTTGAGTTTGTGGAAGGCACACATACACAGCTCTTCGAGGACCTGGAGCGCGGCAATCTCGATATCGCGTTCATGGCCGCGCCGCTTGACACTGGAAGCCTCGCCACCAAACGGCTGTGGAGCGAGGATGTGTTCGTCGTCTTGCCGGAGAGTGATGCACTCACGAAGAAGAGCGAAATCGCGTGGAGTGACATCCGGCTGAAGCAGTTTCTGGTGACCGAAGCTACGCCGGGACGCGATATCGAAGCGTTCGTTTTCCGGCACCTCTCCTCTATTGGATATTCGCCACGGATACAGCGTGACCGGGTGTCGTCACAGACCCTGATGCAGTTGGTTGCGATTGGCAGGGGCATCTCGATAGCAAGCCAATCGGTCGCGGAGACGTCGTTCCCCGGCATCACCTATCGGAGGCTCGAAGGTTGTGCGGTGCCCTTCTCGGCGGTTTGGTCGACCGAGAACGACAACCCGCCCTTTCGTCGGCTGCTGAGCTTGACGTCCGGGCAAGCAGCTACTGCATAATGGTCGAAGCCGCCGTTCCTGAGTTCCATTACCGCCAGGCGGTCTAAGCGGCGTCAAACAGCGCCGATCCCTCCCAAATATATATATGCGATCCTTACGTCCCAGCGTCAGATAAAGCGCCGACTTTATACGCGTAAAATTAGTGCTTCGCTGCATCTGCCCAATCAAATGGGGATGCAATATGCCCGGACCTGCCGATTTCTCTGCTATTCGCAAGTCGACGCCGCGACACAAACGGTGGTTGACATCGCCCTCGACCCTGGCACTTGGAGTGGCGTGCGCTACGCTCTTCGGCGCGAGCGCGGCATATGCAGATCCGGTTCCGGCACCCAGTTTTGCTGGCCCCCTCGTCCCTAATCCTGACGCCATCGCGCTTGAGGCAGGACCGTTCGGTCAGGTTCTGGTGTCGGGCCAAGTGACGGGCATTGGCGTCGCGCAGACCAATGCAACGCACGCCGGCGGGATCGGCAACCGCGATGGCTTCGTCGATATCAGCAACGCGCAAGTCCAGTTTCAAACGACCCGGGGCCCGCTACAGTTCTATGTTCAGACGGGCATTTATTCCATCCCTTCGCTGGGTACGTCTTACCTGAAGGCGACCGAAGCGACAGAACAGCTTTTTGGTCCGGTTCCGGTGGCGTACGCGAAAGCGGTGATATCGCCCGAACTATCCGTGTCTGCCGGATTACTGCCGACGATGGTCGGCGCGGAGTCGACGTTCACCTTCCAAAACGTCAATATCGAGCGCGGCTTGCTGTGGAATCAGGAGCCGGCTATCAGCCGCGGCGTCCAAGTGAACTACGCCAAGGGAGCCGTCAGTGCGGCGGTCTCGCTTAACGACGGCTACTTTTCGGGAAAGCTGAACTGGCTCTCGGGCACGCTTTCCTACGCGTTTGATTCCTCGAATTCGCTGAGCTTCGTCGGCGCTGGTGCGCTATCGCGTAATGACAAATCCTCCTTCGCGACGCCTTTGGCGCAGAACAATAGCAGCATTTTCAATCTCATTTACACCCATACGAGCGGTCCGCTCACGCTGACGCCGTATCTCCAATACAGCCACGTTGGCCGCGATGATCAGCTCGGCATCAATCGTTCCGCCGATACCTACGGCGGGGCGCTGCTCGTTAAATACGCGATCGACAAGGAGTGGTCGCTCGGCGCGCGGGCTGAGTATCTGAAGACGAGCGGGGGAAGATGCGGATCGGACGCGTCGTGTGCGCCAACGAACTTGCTTTATGGTCCCGGAAGTAGTGCCTGGTCGCTGACCTTAACGCCGACTTATCAGAAAGGCATATTCTTCGCGCGAGGAGAGGTGTCGTACACCCGGATCGGGAACCTCGAGGCGGGCTTTGGCTTCGGTCGTGACTTCGATCGACGCGATCAGGTGCGCGCGCTGATCGAGACAGGCATACTTTTTTGAAGGCCGCACCGCGCTATCGCGCACGTGCGAGCTGATCGATGGGACCCGCGAACGCATAGTTGGCGCGATGATGGCAGCGAGCATTCATGATGCCGCATCTAGACGCGGAGTCGCGCCTGACGCTTCGACGCTTCGCTACAAAACTCTGCGTCTCCTCTATTATCGGGCTATACGGCCGGGCGCATTATTTCCCAATGGTGTCGCTCGTACTCTCGCTTTACTCGATCTGTAGCGCCGTCTTTGCGATCACGCTCCGTGAGAAATTCCTGAGGCGTGATGGGTTCAACCATTGGGACGAGGCGCTGTGGCTGCTTTTGGTTAGCACCGCTGTTCGCGTCATACACGGAATATACTGATGGGGTCGTCCCCGTCAGTCCGGAGCTGACTTCCTGGCGGCTGTGAACGCGCGATCGGTCGCGATGAAACGCTGCAACATCGGCGCTATGAGCTTGATCGGATCTGAAATGGTTTGCCCCTGTTCGCGCCTCAGGACCTCCGCGTAGAGCACCAAGTCGCGATGCAGCGAGGCCGGCAGTTCGAGCGACACCTTAACAGCCTTGTCTTCCAAGAGCGCGCCAAGCTTAAGCTTCGCCATGATCACCCTCCATATGGTTCGAGTACCAGATCCCGCGTCACGATCACCCTGACCGGGAAGCCCGGCCGGATCGTGAGCGTCGGAGCGACGTTAAGCTGGCGGCGAACGATCTGCTGACCGGCATCGTTGATCGTGTCCTGGCCACCATTGCGGATGGCTCGCAGCAGCCGGTCTTGATCATCGACGGCAAGTTCAGCACCGACGTTGAGGAGTGTGGACAGACCAGCGGCCTTGGCGAGATCCCACCAGTGGTAGTCCACGCCATCTTGAAGGCCGGCAAATCCTTGGGAGTCAGCTCCGGGTTGGCGTTCTAGCACGATCGAACGACCGTTCGGGAAAATCAGCCGGTTCCAGACCAAGAGCACGCGGCTCTGTCCGAATTGCACGCTGTTGTCGTACTGGCCCACGACGCGCGTGCCCTGCGGCACGAGAACGATTCGCCCGGTCGGGCTGTCGTAGATGTTCTCGGTGACCTGCGCCGTGATCTGTCCAGGTAGATCGGAACGAATTCCGGTGATGAGCGCAGCCGAGATGACGGCGCCGGCTTGCAGAACGTTCGGAGACGGCGGCGCGACGACTCGATCGGGCGCCACCGTCCTGCGATCGGGCGCGGCATTGAGGAAGGCGTTCTGACGATCCTGGGCCGAAGGCGTTGCCGGCGGCGGCGCGAGCCCGAGGCTGGCGAGGTTTGGCGTCGGCGGAGGCACGACGGCCGGCGTTGTTGCGGGGGCACCGACGCGGGACTCCGACCCGGAGAACAGCCGGCTGGTCCGGGCGGTTTCGATTTCCTGAAGGCGCCGCTGCTCCTCTTGACTAAGCCCGGGATTCGGAGTCGCGATGCCAGGGGCCGGAACAGGCTGTCCGCCGTTCGCCGGGCTGAGCATCGGCCGGCCGAGATCGCCGGGAAGCGGTGGACCGAGCCGAGGAACACCGCTGTAATCGCGCGGCAGGCCCGCGAGCCCGTCAGCCGTCGAGCGATTCTCGGTCGAGTAGAGTTCCTCATTGGGTCGGCCGCTGTCGCGGGTTTGAAGCGCGTAGATCAAGGCGCCACCGAGGCCGAGGCTCGCGACCAGGCCCACGCCAGCCAGGACCTTGCGCGATAGCCGGGTGACGCGGGGTGGATCCGCGCGCAGCCGCATCGGCGCCGCGCTGGCCGGTTCGCCGGTCAACGGCTGGGCGTCGTCGTTGGGCGCATCCTCATTCCGGAGAGGGTTCTCGCTCACGAAGTCGGCCTCCCGTCGGTGCGTGTGATGCGAACGCGCCGCTGCCGATCGCCGGAACCAAACCGCAGTTCAGCGGCGGCGAAGAGGCGGTCGACGATCATGTGGTGCCCGCGCACGCGGTAGTTCACCAACTCTGAGGTGTCGCCTTCCGCGCCAACGACGAAGAGAGGCGGCATTTCGCCCTGACCGATGCCGCGGGGAAACTCGATGAAGACCTGGCGACCATCATCGAAAGCGCGCAAGGGACGCCAGGGTGCCCGATCACCTTCGATCGCATAGCGGAAGTTGACGTTGGCAAGATCGACACCGCTGGCCACAGGCTGCGCCGCCTGGGCCTCGGCGTTCTGCCGGCGCAGCGCAATGAGCTGGTCCTGCGGGTACTGCCAGGAGACCGATGCCATATAGGTGCGCTCGGTCGACCGAAGCTCCATGTGGTACGTGCGCATGTTGGTGTTGATGACGAGGTTTGTCATCAGTTCGGCGCGCGTTGGCTTCACCAGGATATGGATCTGCCGCGTCGCACCCGCGCCGCTCTCGGTGTCGCCGATGATCCAGCGCACGGTGTCGCCGGCGGCGACTGGGCCGGAGCCGACGAGCTGCTCGCCCGGCTGCAACGCGATATCGGTGATCTGACCGACGGCGGTATAGACCTGATAGAGTGCGCCTTGGGTGAAGGGATAGACCTGCATCGAATTGATGAAGCCATCGCGCACCGGCTGAATGCGCGCGGCGGCGTTGGCCTGGTTCACTCGCGCCGTCGGATCAGCGGGCTCGGCCGGACGCCGCGATGGCTCGACGCGCTGCAACTGGCCGGGCAGCGGCAGCGGGCGCGGCAGCTCGACCACGGTGACAGGTGCAGGCGGATCGACAGTCTGCACGGCGGGAGCCGCGTTGTCGTAGGAAATTTCGGGCGGCGGCGTGGTGGTGGCGCAGCCAGCGAGGGCGGTCGTCGCCAGCAGGATCGCCGGGATTGCGGCTCTGCGGAGAGCCGGAAATGTGAGACTGTGTGAAGCCGGGTTTCCGGCTTTACGGAAAGACGGCTTCATTGCCCAAGCTCCCGTGACCAATTTATTGCGTTGACGTAGATGCCGAGCGGGTTCGCCCGGAGGCGATCGGCGTTGCGGGGGATCTGGACCACGATCGTCAGGATTGCGGTCCAGCGCGTGGTCTCGGCGAGTTGGCCGTTTTCGTAGCGGCGCTCGACCCAGGCAACGCGAAAGCTGTCGGGTGACGCGCGAATGACGCTGGAGACATCGACGGCGATCTGCTGGCGGCCTACCTTTGCGAACGGGTCGTTCGACCGCGCGTAGTCGTTCAGGGCTGCAGCGCCGCGGTCGGTCGTGAAATCGTACGCTCGCAGCCAGTTTTGGCGGACGATGATGGCGTCCGCGGGAATCGATCGGACCTGCTCGATGAAGCGCGCGAGGTGAAAGGCGATTTGCGGATCGGTCGGACGATAGTCCGCCTGAGCGGGGGCGACCGCTTGCGCCTGGCCGAGCCGGTCGACTTGGACCACCCAGGGCACGATGGTCCCGCGGGCTGACTGTACGACGAGCGCGGTGGCGAATCCGGCTGACAGGAACAACGAGCCAAACGCCATCAATCGCCAATTTTTGGCCTGGATGCGTGATGCGCCGATGCGCTCGTCCCAAACTTGGGCGGCGCGCTGATAAGGCGTCTCCGGCTCGGGGGCCTTGCCGTAATGGGTAGAGGGTCGTTTGAACATCAGCGATCGCCTTCGGACAGGTTGACGGACGAGCCACC
Source organism: uncultured Burkholderiaceae bacterium (assembly GCA_937871985.1). Next base: position 253 of record CALMPB010000295.1, on the reverse strand, counting down.
GCCATGTGCGTCGCCTGAGCGAACGGCATGGGCTGTGGCCTGCGCGGCGTGGGTCATGTGTTGGGAGCGCCGCATGCGTTGCGCCCAGGCCGGAGCGCCGCCAGCGCGCGCGGGCGCTGCTCCGTCGCCGGCGGCATCACCGCCGATCGAGCCCATGGTGGAAGTTCCGCCTGTGGCTTCGAATGCCGCCTTGCCGCCAGCGCTGAAGCTGGAACGCATGCTTTCGGCAGCGCGCGACGCGGCACGGCGCAGC
>CALMPB010000294.1 GCA_937871985.1 uncultured Burkholderiaceae bacterium | reverse complement strand
CACCGTTACCCCCAATAGGAAAGAACCCTTCGGCAATCCAGTCTTGATGCCACTTCTCTTGGATGCTCCGCAGCATCGTCTCGGCACTATCTAAGCAGACGTTCAGAGGCAGAACTGGGAGAGGCCCTTCACCTCCGTCGCTCAAGGCAAGAAAATCGAAATAGCCTGCCGGAATTTCAGGGTGCGCATCACTGCGCAACTGATTCAACAATAGCGGTGAAGCTCCTGGGCTACCTAACCAGTCTCTTCCGTTGAAGAATGTCATTTCTTCGTGCCTGAAGGTTTAGCTCTAGCTGAATACGAAAATACTAGCGATAAGCACCGGTTGACGAAGCTGATCAGTATCCGTTTTCGCCCCATTGCGGACCAAGAACTCACGCCGCCTTTGGTGTCACGCACAGAGTCGGCACATCAAGGAAATGACCCCACTAGCCCCCATTCCGGAGGATCTGGAAAACCATGCCAGGCATTTTGGATCAAGATCAAATCTTCGCCTGCGAAGGCCGCGTAGAAGGCAATATCATGCGAGACGAACCAATCACAATCACGATCAAAGATGCCTGGCTGAGGGAAGTCGTTCCATGGAGCGCACGTCCAGAGGATCGCCTTCATAGCGCGTTCGTGAAAGCCAAGTTCCTATGTGTCGACAGCCACTCCCTTCATGTCCCACGGATGCGGCTCCTATTCAGGAAGTACGTCGTCTCTGCGGTAGATGCTCATGGAAACCGCAGTATAAGGGACTGAGGTCCGCTTTCGACCCAAAGCGGAAGTCCAATGTAAAAGCCCGATGACTACTTGGCAGCGGTAGCGGTCAGTCAGCGGTACCCATTCCACTTTTGACAACTTAGCTGCCATCCGAGAGCATTTTCAGCACTGCCTCCATCTCCTGTTTGTCTAGGCGGGCGAACAATGCAGTGTGCGGGTTCATGGCGTAGTGGATGCTTGTCCCATTCCTGCGATGGCTGTGCGTCTGCATGCCCACCCAGTACAGGGCCAGCGCTCGGTCTTCTGTTAGGAGTGCCACCCTCTTGTCTGGAAAATCTGTCCCTGCAGCGATCAACAAGTCCAAGGAACGAAGATCCGTCAATGCGTTGAAGGCATTCTTTTCCGTGTATTGGCGGCGTGGTTTCAGGACCCCCATGGCCGGATTCATCGCGGGGTGCGCGGCGCTGGCACTGAAAAGCGCGCACACCAGCATCGATGCGCGTGCCACGCCATGCCGTTCGGCGAGTTCCAGCAGCTGCTGCCATAGGTCAGGGAGTCGCTTGCGACCGACGGGGGTGGCTAGCAGGGGAGCCGCCTTCGTAAGGAAGCGCTGCCGCGCGGCAAACCCTTGCGCCTGATCTCGCAGCAATCCAAGGACACCCTGCAGCGCATCTTCCTTGCCCGGAAACATGACAGCCTTGGGCAGGGCCTCTCCAATTTTGAGTGCCGCTCGGTCGTACAACGCCGAGAGTTCTGCTGCGTCGGGGTTGCGGCTACCTGAGGTACCTTCCATGGCATACAGCATGGGATTGACTTTGAGAGCCTTGTCGCGAGCAAAGTCGAGGAAGTCCGGCGGCACTCCCTCCTTGGGTTCGCCCCCGACGAACCGGCTGCGCAGCGCCGCCACCGTGCACCGATCCGGCAACAAGAGCGTGTCTTCATCCAGGATCAGTCCCGAGGGCAACCATCCGCCCTTGACCAGGCCCAGTACCGTGGATCCAAGGTGGCTTTGCAGTTCCGCCTTGACGTTGAGCTTCTCCGCGATCTGCAAGTGCTCGAATTCCGTTGAAGCAACTTGAGCACCCCGGATTCGAAGTGGGAAAACGATGGGCTCGCGCAGTTTTCCGTGGAGGGCTACCAGGTCATCGAAGCCGAGCGGCACGAGTTCGCCCGCGCTGAACGCTAGGCGCTTTTGCGTCGTCTCTTCCACGTATTCCAGGTTGACGGTCATGAACCAGCGTTCTCTCATTACTTCTTCAGCGTCAGTCGAGCGCGGCCACTCTTTGTGGACCCGTCGGCGTCAACTTCGCGTGGCGGTGTCAGGCGTGCCACCAGTTGCGCCAGACCGTCGATCAGAGCCGCACCACCCTCCTCGCGCGCCGCAGTGACGCTGTCCGAGCGGCCTCGCATTCGTGCTGAAACCAGCGTCCCCGCGGATGCAATGTGCTCAGGGGCGGACGACATGAAACCGATCGGCACGGCCGTCGCGTTGTGAGCCAAGTTGAAGTGGAACATGGCACAAACCAAGGCGTCCGGCACGAGCAACAGTTCCAAGCTTCCATCCATCAACACTACATCCGCCGCCAGCAGGCGGCTGAACTGGTCCTGGTAGACGGCCAGGCGCTCCCGTGGCGAGCGGCGTGCGGTCGGCACCACGACCTGCAGTCCGGTCGAGGGCCGTTCGCCACCTTGAGGGACCAGCAACCGTTCGATCTTCTGCGCCAGGTCGCGCGCACTTCGCGTGCGCGCCCACAGCGGCGATTGCGGCGCCCACCACAGGGCCTCCCACTGCGCGGGATGTGTCGTTTCTGCAGCCTCCTTGGTGTCGGCTTCTGCCCCTTCTGTGGAAGGCGGCTCAGGCTCAAACCGTGCGTCCAACTGCGCCAGTGCGGCCTGAATGCGCTCGAGCAGCAAGCCGGCGTTGCGGGGGAGGTACAGCGCGCCCAGCATCGGCGTAACGCGGTCGTCGTCCGGGCGCACGAACCGCGTCAGATGGACCTCCTGGGCGTAACGGCGCAGATCGAACGCATCCCCTGTCACGTAGCGCTGCAGCAGCGTGTCATCGAAGGTCTGGATGAAGTCCCGCAAGCGCTCGTTGTCCCCTCGCTCCTGGCTGGCCAGTGC
>CALMPB010000293.1 GCA_937871985.1 uncultured Burkholderiaceae bacterium | reverse complement strand
AGAGCAGATGCGCCAGATGGGACGTCTTCGAGCGCCGTCCCATCGCCACGATCCACTCCCGATGAATGGCTCCGTCGACCAGCGTGTCGAGCCACAAGAGCCGAGTGAGGTGAGGCGCCTTCTCGGTGATTATCCGCAGCTTGGCGTGATCAGCAGCCAGCACATGGCAAGGCGAGAGCGCGATTATCCCATGGTCCATCGTCTTCAAAAGAAAGGCGTGAAGGTCGACGAAATCGCCAGCCACTTGCAGCGAAGTAAATTGCCGACCACCATCCTCCAGGACTTTGTAGCGTGCCGCCAGACCGTCCAGGATCAGGGTGCTGTAGGTCGGACGGGAACCCTCGGCAACGATATCCTCGCCGGTCGCAAAGTGTTTCTCGACCGACATCGCGCCGGCAAGCAGAGCTTTCTCCTGTTCGGAAATCGCATCGTGTTGTCCGAGATTGAGGTATAGGGCTTCGAGCATCGGCGTCCTGCTATTTTGAGTTTGAAACACGGCAGATGACACCCCGGTTGCAGTGCAATCTGGCGAAGTACAGTTCTCCCGCGCCAGGGAATGGATGCTTTTGATCATTCACTTGGAACCATGGCGGCAGCCGTGAATTGAACGTCGAAGCTCGCGGGATGCTGACACCAATGGAACGCTACTACTTCGATGTCTACAATACCGAACATACTCAAATGGACGGGGATGGGCAGCTGCTGCCCAACCCCGATCGCGCTGGCATTGAAGCTCTGAGAATACTGTACGACGTTGCTCGTGACGAGATGCCTGGCGGCGAACATCTCAAGATTACAGTCAAGGTCCTCAATGCCAGCCGCGAGCAAATCTTCGAAGCCTCGCTGACACTCTCCTCCTCATGGAGTTGAGTTGAGTGGTGACGACATCTAGGTCGTACACCCCATGACGCCTTCCTTTGTCCGTATCGCCCGGCTAGTAGCCGCCAATAATCGGTAGGATTTCCCCTGTTATGTAGCTGGAACATTCCGGTGACGCGAGAAACACATAGGCGGGCGCCAGTTCCTCCGGCTGCGCAGGGCGTCGCATCGCCGTCTTGGATCCGAAACGGGCAACATCCTCCGGGTCCTTTTCCGACGGATTGAGCGGTGTCCAGACTGGCCCCGGCGCAACGGCGTTCACCCGAATGCCTCTATCGATGAGGTTAGCTGACAGAGCGCGGGTGAAGGCATGGATACCACCCTTGGTCAATGAGTAGTCTACTAACTCTCTTGACCCATCGATGCCAGTGATAGATCCCGTGTTGATGATCGCGGCGCCAGGCTTCATGTGCTCAAGTGCTTCCTGGGCCAGGTGGAAATAGCCATAGAGATTCGTCTTGAGGGTGAGATCGAAATGCCGTTCCGTCAGGTCGGCAAAGTCGACGGAGTGCATCTGAAAGGCCGCGTTGTTTACCAGCACATCGAGTCTGCCGAACGACGACACCGTCTTCTCGACAGCCTTCCTGCAAAACGGACGGCGAGAGACGTCTCCTCGAATGGTAACGCATCGCCGGCCCTCCGCCTCGACAGCTTGGCGTGTCGCATCCGCGTCCTGATCCTCACTGAGATAGACGATCGCAATGTCGGCACCCTCCCGAGCGAAGAGAACGGCAACCGCTCGTCCGATCCCGGAATCGCCACCGGTGATCAGCGCGACTTTTCCAACCAGTTTCTCGGATCCTCGCCAATAAGGCGCATCGTACAGGGGGGGCGGATCGATCGCCTGTTCGTTCCCTGGCTTTTTATGACGCTGCCTTGGGAAAGGCGGTTCGGGATAGCGTCGGGCTCCCGCCTGCATCGCTTTGGTTTTCGCCTTCGGCTGCTTCCTATTCAGTGCGTCGGCCTGCTTCTGGACCTTCCGCTGGTTCCCTGTCGCGTTGGAGGTATTGGAATTGTCGTTCATCGAAGCCTCCTGTTGTCGCAGGCAAAGACCGCCTCGACAAAAAAGAGATCACCCAGCAGCTTGTTGGGTGATCAGGGCATAGATTCTAAATCAGTGAGACGCGTGATGATCGTGTCGCGCCCTCGTCTTCGCCGCCTTCTTGGCCGAAGCAGATCGTTCGGCCGGTGGCCGTGTTGCGGATGCCCGCCCGCCCGCCTCGCCACCTTTGTGCGCAGCCGGATGCCCGGTGTGCTTGCCGCGCCCTGAACCGCCTTCCTTCTTGCCGCCACCGTCATCCTTGTTCACGGTGGCCCATGCGCGCCTCTCGGCTTCCTTTTCCGAAACGCCGCGCTTCTCATACCCTTCCGCGATATGATCGGCCTTGCGTTCCTGCTTGTCGGTGTATTTGGACTTATCTCCGCGTGGCATGGCGCCCTCCTAATCCCGATGCTCCGGCATCGCCTTAAGCTCATCCTTGGTCCATGACGTCACGGCATGAACGTCGCCGTCCTCGTCACGCATGAAGTCCAACCGGCTTAACGGCACCGCTACCGGCTTGGCACCAATTCCGAGGAATCCGCCGACGTCAATAACGACGGACGTGCCGTGCAGATGATCCACGGAACCGATCTTCTCATCGTCGGGGCCATAAATCGTCGCGCCTTCGAGGGTGGCGGGGACGAGTTCGGCCGGGGCCAAACGAACATGGTTGGAGTGATCCATTTGCTATCTCCTAACTGGTTGAGACATGCTCAACCGGAGGGACGGCAAAGAGTTCCGAATTGATTTCGGGAGGTTGCCTGTCCAGCAATGCCCCCGACATGAAAGGCGGCAGGTGCGGTCACGATATATTTCAAAAGGAACCAGCCATCACTTCCCGGATTGAGTGCAGCGGGAGGCGCATGTTTCACTGGATAGGAGATAGAAAATGCCAAGCAAAGCTTCGGGTGGCAAGGATTTGGAAACGCTCTTCGTCGACCAACTGAAGGACATCTACTACGCCGAGAAGAAGATACTGAAGACCCTGCCGAAATTGGCAAAGGCCGCGCAGTCGCAGGAACTGAGTGCGGCCTTTGAGAAGCATCGCATGGAGACGGAGGGCCAGCTGGAGCGCTTGGAGAAGATCTTCGACCAGATCGATAAGCCGGCGCGTGGCAAGACTTGCCCCGCAATCGACGGCATTCTGGAGGAGGGCTCCGAGATCCTTGAAGAGTACAAGGGGATGCCTGCTCTCGATGCGGGGCTTGTCGGCGCCGCCCAGGCCGTCGAGCACTATGAGATCGCCCGCTACGGTACCCTTATTGCCTGGGCGGAGCAGCTTGGCATGAAGGACGCGCTGCCGCTGCTGCGGGAGACGTTGGAGGAAGAGTCGGCCACCGACGAGGCCCTCACCGCCCTCGGCGAAAACGACGCGAACGAACGCGCCCTGCAGGCCGCTTAACCCACCTGAACCGCGCCCTCCCTGAGGGGAGGCGCGGTCCCCCTAACACCTCTTTGTCTGCAGCTTCGAAGACGGGGTCCGAACGATTTTTCGGAACCGCCAAGGCGAACGGACGTTCTAGCGCAGTTCCTATTTTAGCAAACGCGCAAGCAGCGAGCGATTGAGTGCAAGGCGCCATCGCATCGCTGGCGCGACATCCCTCGGGGGAAACGACTTTGACCGACGTAAGCTCTCAAGTCGAACGAGAACAAAGCAATACCCTCGCTCGCGGCCCTTTCCAGAAGTTCCTTCGCACGATCGGTCCCGGCTTCATCACCGGCGCCTCCGATGACGATCCATCCGGCATCGGCACCTACAGCCAGGCGGGAGCCCAGTTGGGATTCAACATCGGCTGGACGATGGTTATGGCTTTTCCGCTAATGGCGGCGATTCAGGAGATTTCAGCACGGATCGGACGCACCACCGGAAAAGGCATCTCGGGCAATCTCGTTAAGTATTATTCCGTTCCCCTGCTCTATTTCATCGTCATTCTGCTTTTTATCGCGAATGTCATCAACATCGGTGCCGACCTCAGCGCCATGGCCGATGCATTGAACCTTTTGGTCGGCGGGCCCAGCTCAGTTTATGTGGTTGCGTTTGCCCTGGTGAGCGTCACAGCGATCGTGTTCCTTCACTACAGCCGCTACGTCACGATCCTCAAATGGACCACGCTTAGCCTTTTCGCTTATGTCATCGCGATGTTTCTGGCGAAGGTAAGCTGGACCGATGCGTTAAGCGGCCTGGTAGTCCCCCGCGTTCAATGGAACGGGACATTCTGGACAACGCTTCTGGCGATCCTCGGCACGACCATCTCCCCCTACCTGTTCTTCTGGCAGGCCTCGCAAGAGGTCGAGGAGGAAAAGCTGGACCCGGTGGCCAAGCCGCTCAAACGAGCGCCCTGGCAGGCCACCCAAGCTTTCCAGCGCATCCGCGCAGATACCCTTATCGGCATGGCCATCTCGAATGTGATCGGCATTGCAATTATCATAACCACGGCCGCGACCCTGCATAAGGCTGGCGTAACCGATATCACCTCGTCCACCGATGCCGCTAAGGCGCTGGAGCCCGTCGCGGGAAAATTCGCCTTCATCGTCTTTGCCGCCGGCATCATCGGAACGGGTCTACTCGCCGTTCCGGTGCTGGCAGGATCCGCGGCTTTCGCGGTCGGGGAAGCCCTCAAATGGAAGGTTGGACTGGCGCGCAAGCCGAAGGAAGCCGTTGCGTTCTACACGACCCTAGCGGTGGCCACCGCGCTCGGCACAGGCATCATGTTCACATCGATAGACCCGATCAAGGCACTCTACTGGAGCGCTGTTATAAACGGTGTATGCGCTGTCCCGGTGATGGTCGTCATGATGCTGATGGCCGGACGCGACGACATAATGGGGGACTTCCCAGTACAAGGCTGGCTGCGTTACCTTGGATGGCTATCCACCATTGTGATGGCCGCTTCGGCGCTTGGGCTTGCAGCCCAATGGTTCGTCTAGCGCCAAGACCGGGCCAATTTAGCCCAC
>CALMPB010000292.1 GCA_937871985.1 uncultured Burkholderiaceae bacterium | reverse complement strand
TGTTCTCGAACGTGTGTCGGGGTTGAAATACAACGTGGATTTCTATGCGGGCTATAGTCCGGAAAGAATCAACCCCGGTGACAAAGAGCATCGCGTATCAACGATCAAGAAAATTACCTCTGGCTCCACGCCGGAAGTCGCTACTCTCGTAGATCAGCTATACGGCCAGATCATAACGGCCGGCACGCATAAAGCCGAGAGCATCCGTGTAGCAGAAGCGGCCAAAGTAATTGAAAACACACAACGCGATCTCAACATTGCCCTGATCAACGAGTTGTCCATCATTTTCAACAAGATGGGTATCGATACCGAGGCCGTGTTGACGGCAGCCGGGACCAAATGGAATTTCCTGCCGTTCCGGCCCGGATTGGTTGGTGGCCATTGCATCGGCGTAGACCCCTATTACCTTACCCACAAAGCTCAGAGCATTGGATATCACCCAGAGATCATCCTGGCTGGGCGTAGATTAAACGACGGCATGGGAGCATATGTTGTCTCGCAACTGGTCAAAGCCATGTTGCACAGGCGCATTCACGTCGAGGGCTCCCGCGTCTTGGTTATGGGCTTGACTTTCAAGGAAAACTGCCCCGACCTGCGCAACACCCGGGTCGTCGACATCCTAAAAGAACTTGGCGCATATAACATTACCGCCGACGTCTATGATCCATGGGTCGATGTGGCTGAAGCCGAGCATGAACACGGCATAACCCCAATAGACGCGCCGGCCAAAGCGGCATATGACGCAATTATCCTTGCCGTTGCTCACGAACAATTCAAAGCACTATCAGAAGATGCCATCCGCTCTTTGGGCAAAGAAGACCATGTCATATATGACTTGAAGTACGTTCTGCCTCGCGATGCATCTGACTTGCGCCTCTGAAGAATCATGAATTATTCAACCGCACGCACCTCTTTGATCTCGCAACCAAAGAGATGGCTGATCACGGGAGTCGCCGGCTTCATAGGAAGCAACCTTCTGGAAACGCTTCTTAAACTAAACCAAAATGTCATTGGCCTCGATAACTTCTCGACAGGTCACGCCAAGAATTTAGCCGAGATCGAAAAGCTCGTTACACCTGACCAATGGGCTCGATTTGCGTTCCTTGAGGGCGACATTCGGGACGCCGCGACATGCGCTCAGGCTACTCTGAACATTGATTATGTGTTGCACCAAGCGGCCCTGGGCTCCGTACCCCGCAGTCTCTCTGATCCCCTTGCGAGCAATGCCTCGAACATAGACGGCTTTTTGAACATGCTCGTTGCCGCACGGGACAATGAGGTCAGGAATTTTGTGTATGCAGCCAGCAGTTCGACTTACGGCGATCATCCAGCGCTCCCCAAGACGGAAGACACGATAGGCAAACCGCTGTCTCCCTACGCGGTCACGAAATTGGTCAATGAGCTCTATGCAGATGTTTTTGCAAAAAACTATGGCTTTTCCAGCATAGGGCTCCGCTATTTCAACGTCTTCGGTGCCAGGCAGGATCCTGAAGGTGCATATGCGGCGGTAATTCCCAAGTGGATCGCCGCAATGATCAGAAACCAGCCTGTCAAGATAAATGGCGACGGAGAAAGCAGTCGGGATTTTTGCTATATAGACAACGCCGTCCAGGCGAACATCCTGGCTGCTCACTCTCCAACCGACGCCCGCAATCAAATATACAACGTCGCCGTAGGGGAGCGAACCACGCTCAATGAACTATTCGAGATGCTTCGAGGCGCGCTGGCTTCGCACGATATTCGCTATGATCTAGCCCCAGAATATTGCGATTTTCGCCCAGGCGATGTGCGTCATTCCCAGGCGAACATAGACAAGGCCAGAAACCTTCTCGGATATTCGCCAACACATGACATTTCCCAGGGCATTGTCGCTGCGATGCCTTGGTATCTAAGCTCTCACCGGGATTGACGCCTCAACTTGGCTCAATCTGGGAAGATATATTTAAACAGGTTCTCACATGCAAAAGACTACGCCCGTATCTGAACGAAAAATCCGTTTCGCATTGGTGGGTTGTGGAAGAATTGCCCAAAATCATTTTTCCTCCATCGAAAAACACGCTGAACGATGCGAACTGGTCGACGTATGCGACATTGATGCAGGCGCCCTGGCACGTGCCGTCAGCCAAACGGGTGCGCGTGGCCATAGCAATCTGACTGCAATGCTGGAACAGACGACAGCCGATTGCGTCATTCTGACCACTCCCAGTGGCTTGCATGCCTCTCAAGCAATCAAGGTGGCCGGTTCTGGCAAGCACGTCATGACCGAAAAGCCGATGGCTACGCGCTGGGAAGATGGTCTGAGCATGGTGGACGCCTGCGACAAAGCAGACGTGCGCCTCTTCGTTGTTAAGCAAAACCGACGCAACGCCACGCTCCAATTGCTCAAGCAAGCCATCGACAAGAAAAGATTTGGCCGCATCTACAACGTTGCAATCAATGTCTTCTGGACCCGTCCTCAGGAATATTATGATAGCGCCAAGTGGCGCGGTACCTGGGAGTTCGACGGCGGGGCATTCATGAATCAGGCCAGCCACTACATTGACCTGCTGGATTGGCTGATCGGTCCTCTCGAAAGTGTCATGGCATATACGGGCACATTGGCCCGGAACATACAGGTCGAAGATAGCGGTGCGGCTGCACTCCGTTGGCGGAGTGGAGCCATGGGCACGCTAAATGTCAGCATGCTCACGTACCCCAAGAATCTGGAGGGCAGCATTACCATCCTCGGCGAGAAAGGCACGGTTCGCATTGGCGGAGTTGCCGTCAACGAGATTCAGCATTGGGAATTTGACCAAACACTGCCCGAGGATGAAGCCCTTCAGGCGGCTAGTTATTCGACAACATCGGTGTATGGATTCGGCCATCCCCTCTACTACGACAACGTGATAAAGACCTTGAGTGGAGAAGAGGAGCCCGAAACCGATGGCCGCGAAGGACTAAAAAGCCTTGAATTGCTTATAGCCCTATATCTATCGGCTCGAGACGGCCGTCGCGTCGCTCTGCCGCTCGAGTTTTAAAGGCTGTGCTGCAATGCGTATTGCGGTAGTAGGCGGTG
>CALMPB010000291.1 GCA_937871985.1 uncultured Burkholderiaceae bacterium | reverse complement strand
TGTTGGTGCAGTGCAGGAAAACCCCTTCAGTTGCATAATTCCCCAGACCAAATTACCGAGGCACCGTATGGATACTCTACTGGATTGGGTGGAAAAGGCAGCGATTGAAAATTTCAAGGTTCAGCATCAGACGGCCGATATTCTCGCAAAAGAAGCAGCCACCACGTTGACGTTGCTATTAGCAGGGCTCGGAGCGGGAACGGCTTACGCCATAAGGGCAATTACGGGCGAGGTTGCCGGGCCTATTGCTTATGGGGCTGTAGCGTTCACGATTCACCTGATCGTCCTCAGCATCGTACTGGTCTTGAAATGCTTGAAGATCCAGCCCATACCCTCAATATTCAACGAGCCTAAGAATCTGTTGAACGACCTGTACTCATTCGACGAGATTCGCAAGTTTCAGCTAGAGAATATGCAGGAAGGGATCGAGGAAGCTGGTGCAAGAAACGGCCGAGTTGCTCGATCCCTCAACCGTGTAAGGTTAGCTGCGGTCGCTAGCCCTTGCTGGTTTCTTACGGCTTTTGGTTTCCAGTACTGGGAGCCGGCGTGGACGGCACTCTCGTCGGTGGCGAATTAGGGCGAGGACCTGGATCGCGAGTGTTCGGTTGCGGGCTACGCCATACGGGACCAGGCTTAGGGATTGGGTTCTCGGACATTCAATGCTCCAAATTGGTGAGAGAAGTCGATGCCTTTCTGATCCTACCCTTGTGCGAAAACGATCAGCTTCCAGCGAATGTTTCCCTGCGTCGCGTTATGCTGATGATGATTCTGGGGCGGGAACGGATCATTTTTGTTAGAAGCGATTTCCTTTCCGCAGCCTTCGCACCGATAAATGCCGGAATTCGGATTTATAGCGCCAGGGTTATGGAGTGTGTCGTATTGAGCGTTGTCGCCTTTCGTAAGGTAAGCGTCGTACTTGTAGTGCGCCATTTCTGACCTCAAGTAAGTTACAAACGTAGAAAATAGTAACTTACCATGCTTATGCGTAGGGCGGAGGTGCATTCAGCTTTCCTGATTCGGAAAGGGGCGATGGAGCTAGCCGGTCCGAATCAGGCTTCCACACGCCTTAGCGAGGGACGTGCGTCTTTAGCCAGTCGCGCAGCGCAGTGTCAACGCGCGTCTGCCAGCCGGTGCCTGTGGCGCGGAAGCGTTCCAGCACATCCGGCGACAAGCGGATAGTGATGCGCTCCTTTGTGACCTCGGCCTTCGGGCGACCGATCTTCTTCATCTGCTTCAGGTCGGCGGCGCCGAGTTCGTAGGTGTCAGGATCGGCGGCAATGCCGCGGTTGATGGCCTCGTCTTCTTCACGGGTGGGGACAACCGTCCCCGGCTTAAGCTTCGGCATAAAGATTCACCTCTCTCGAATTTGCCTTGCGCAGGCTGATGATGCGCCGTTCGTTGTTGCGGTCCACGTACACGACGCAGTACAGGCGCACATCGATGTAGCCCAGGGCGATCATGCGGCTCTCGCCATACTCGCGGCGCATGTCTTCGCGCACTAGGGCGTCATCCCATTCGAACTCTTCAGCTGCTGCCAACGAAACGCCATGCTTGCGCTGGTTGCTCAGGTCTTTGGCGGGATCGAATGTGATGTCCATGTATTTATTGTATGTACGTTAAGTCTAATGCGCAAGGATTTTTTGTGCATACATTTATCTATGTTTCCTCCCGCTACAGAGGACCCGACGCTGGGCATGGCGTGTGGGGGTTAAGGCATCGCGCCGGGCGGTGTGCAGGAGGTAGCACCCGGCAATATTGGAACCACTTAGCACCCATCAGTACCCGGGAAGCCAGAACTATCAAAATGTAGTTATGTGTTAAAACCCGCCAGACACATAGTCTGGAGTCAGACGCAAGATGAAGACGCTTGTAATTGGCAACGAAGCCCAAGCGATCGCAGCTATCGAGAAGGCCCTCAGCGAGGAGGGTTTTAGCAACGACATCGTTGAACTGAAGTTCGATAACTGGCCTATCCTTGAGATCGTCCTGGAAGGACCGGGGTACAAAAGCACGATTACCCCGGATATGGCAAAAGCACTGGTGGAGCTGCAACGGGCTCTGAACCGGACGTTCGCGCGTTACGCTCACGGAGAGGCGTCCGCCATTCGTCTGACGGACAAAGAACGTCAAGATATCCAGTTCAAGGCGAAGGTCGAAGACGGTTGTTCATTAATTAAGGTCGACCTGGGGGAATTCGCTGGAAAGCTGGCAACTGCGGTGGCGGATAAATTGACTCCTGAAATGTTAGTGGCGAGCGTAGTAGGCGTGGCCGTCGTCGCGGGCAGCACGATGGCCTACAAGGCTTATCTGTCAGCGAGAACGAAAGATAAGGAAATCGAAAGCGCAGACAAGACGAAGATCGCCCTGTCCGAGCAGGAAACAAGGCGTCTCGAAGTGGTCGCTGGCTTAAAAACAGAGGTCGCCAGCATTCGACCAATCGAGCAGGATTTCGATGATGTGCGCGATGATATTGTTCGTGGCATTTCCGATGCCACTAGCCTGGAAGTCAACGGAGTAGAAATCACCCGAGAGACGGCACTGACCGCTGCCAAGACGCTGCGTGTGCGGTCTTCTGATGGTCAGGCGAACGGAACGTATTACGTAGATGAATCGAGTTTTAGAAATCCTCACGAGACGCGCATCATGGTGCGGAATGCGTCTACGCATCAACAGTTTCCTGCCAGTTTCAAGGACAGTAGCTTAAAAGGGGCGCAGATTCAGCTTCTTAAGGACGCCGCATTCGATCGGACCAAGGTGTACCTGAGTATCAATACGAAGGAACGGCGGGGAGACATCGTGTCGGCACAGATTGTCGGTGTTAAACCGCAGCCTAAGAACACCCCCCATCGAATCAAGCGGCGCCGCTAGCTGGGCTGATCGATCCGATCGAAGTTGATGGCCGCCCTCTTGGGGCGGCTTTTTTGTTCGTGTCACGCTGGGGCTGTTGTCTTTTGCGGTAGCCCAAGCTAGCCGAGCAACGGCGATCCGCGTACAGGAGGAGCACTGATGCCAACTCGCCCCGGAAAATTGAAGCGAGTGGTGTCGACGGCCAGGCATGAGCCTGAGCCTCCCGCATACGGCTAGGGCCGCGGCGGTCGGCCCTGGCGCCGGCTGCGCGATCAGATCATGGAGCGCGACGGCGGGCTGTGTAAGTGCGAGGCCTGCCGCGCCCGGTTGCTCCCGCGTGTCGCTCATGAGGTCGACCACATCGACAACACGCGGGATGCATCCGGGAGGCTGAACGACCACCCCAGCAACCTGCGCGCGGTGAACAGACACTGCCACGCGGAGAAGACCCAGGCCGAGGCCCAGAGCGCAAGGGGCCGACGTACGGGCAGAACGAGCCCGAAATCGTGACAGAAAGGGGAGGGGTGGGCCGAAAGCCGCCCCGA
>CALMPB010000290.1 GCA_937871985.1 uncultured Burkholderiaceae bacterium | reverse complement strand
CCTGCCAGAGCCTTTCGATCATGACGGCCACAGAGGTTTGGGCACCCCTGAAAACCGCGGTCACCGAACCGTCGTCTTCGTTTCGGACCCAGCCCGTCAGCTCGAGGCGGATCGCCTCGCCCCGCGTCCAGACACGATAGCTCACGCCTTGCACCCTGCCCGAGATGCGCGCCCGGACGGTCCTGAGCTTGTTTTGCATGGCCTATGCTCCGTGCTCGATACCTTGCGGAATCTGGCACGGTTTCAGCCAAGGGCAACAGGTTCTGGTGCGGCGGACTTGCCTTAGTTTCCGCGGGCGGCGGCAAGCGCGCCCGGCAGTTCCTCGGCGAAAATATCCAGCTCGTGGTCGAGACCGACGCTGACGCGGATGCAGCGGTCGAGTCCCGGCGCCATCGGCTTGCGGATGAAGACATCGCGCGACAGAAGCCCTTGCAGGATCTTCATCGCGAAGGCACCGTCGCGCCCGCAATCGATGGTGACGAAATTCGTTGCCGACGGCAGTGGCTTCAGTCCGTTTTCTTCAGCGATTGTCGCGATACGTCGGCGGCCGGCCGCCACGCGGGCCACCACGGAAGCCAGATAATCCTGGTCGACGAGCGCTTCGACGCCGGCGATCTGCGCCATGCGGCTGACGCCATAGTGGTTGCGGATCTTCTCGAAGTCGCGGATCACCTGTTCTTCGGCAACCGCGTAGCCGCAGCGTATGCCGGCGAGCCCGTAGGCCTTGGAGAAGGTGCGCATGCGGATGACGTTCGGGCGCGAGACGTCTATCGGCGGCAGCGCCGAGGCCGGCCCCAACTCGCCATAGGCCTCGTCCAGCACCAGCATTGTCGTTTCAGGCAGCGCGTCGATGAAGCGAATGACATCAGGAGTTTCCCACCAACTGCCCATCGGGTTGTCCGGATTGGAGAGATAGACGAGCGGCGCCTTCTGCGCGTGCGCGGCCGCGAGCAACCCTTCCAGGTTCTCCTTGTCGTCGAGATAGGGGACCGGGACGAGGCGGCCGCCGACGCCGGCGATGTGGAAGTTGAAGGTCGGATAGGCGCCGAGCGATGTGACCACCGCCTCGCCGGGCGCCACATACATGCGCGCCACGAGGCCGAGCAGGCCGTCGATGCCTTCGCCCACGACAACGTTTTCAACCTTGACGCCGTGATGCGCCGCGGCGGCCACCTTCAGGTCGAAATTGTCAGGGTCGCAATACATCCACATGTCGCGCGCGATCGCCTCCATGCGTGCGATGACGCGTGGCGAGGGCCCGAAACTGCTTTCATTGGCGCCGATGCGGGCGCGAAAAGGCCGGCCGCGCTCGCGCTCCTGCGCCTCCGGGCCGACGAACGGCACCGTGGCGGGAAGCGCGCCGACGAGCGGCGTGAGGGGAGGGCGCTGGCGCATGGCAACAACTCGCTGAAAAAGGGACTTCTTGCTAGCCCGGCCGCTGCAACGCTGCAAGGTGGATGTCCGCCCACATTCGTTCGAAGCCGGGTTCGGCAATGCCTGTGTTTCGTCCGGCAGGGGCTCGTGGCGGAATGATCATGGAGTGACGCGTCGGTGTGACTGTCGAGATCGGCCCAGCAGTTCGGCCCGCTCCAACCAGGGCGGCTCCGAAGCCCTGCCCCATGCGCGTCTGCTGGATTCGGCCTGCTTTTCTTGCTAACCAAAGCAATGCAAAACCGACTGCCCCCTGCCTGGTCCAAACATCTGAAAACGTCATCGGGGCCGAAGGTGCAGGCTCCGCCAAAAGTGAAGCCGGCGCCCTCCGGTCAGGAAGACAGTCTGCTACTGAGGCGAGCTCTCGAAAGGCAGCAGGCAAAGGATCTCGTCGGGGCGGAAGACCTGTGCCTTCGCGTGCTGGCGCGTACTCCCAACCATCCGTTGGCCCTTTATATTCTGGGTACACTGGCCGTGGGCCACGATGACGAAATGGCCCTGCGGTACTTCGCCAGGGCGGTTGGTGAGGAACCACGAAATCCCTATTACCATCTCAGTCTGAGCCAAACCTATTTGAAGGTTGGTGAATACACACCCGCAGTCAGGCATTTGCGGCACGCCCTGGAACTGAAGCCGAATATGGTGGAGGCGCTCTGCGAATTGGGCCGCGCCTATGTCGAGACTGACAAGGCTGAGATGGCGCTGCCGCTCTACGAGAAAGCAATCGGAATCGACGGCTCCAATTCCATCGCTCGCCGCGGCCTGGCCAGTGCACTTACCAGCCTCGGTCGCATGGAGGACGCCGGGGAGCATCTGAGGAGGGCGATCGAACTCCGCATTGCGCTGCCGGCCGCGTACAACGACTTTGCGCATTCACGTAAATTCACCGAAGAGCCGGTCGAACTCGCCTCGATCCTGACTGAACTCGGCGACCCGCGCCTCGATTTGGAAGGCGCAAGGCAGCTTCATCACGCCGCCGGCAAGATTCTGAATGACCTTCAGCGTTATGAAGAGGCGGTCGAGCATTTCAAGAAGGGGAAACAGGCTGCGGCGCACAAGTTTGATCTCGAATCCTCCCGCTCCTGGGTGGATTCAATGATCGACGTGTTCAGT
>CALMPB010000289.1 GCA_937871985.1 uncultured Burkholderiaceae bacterium | reverse complement strand
CCCACACGTCATCTACGATGTCGCTGACCCTTCAACTGCGATGTCGCTGTGCACTGGGCGACACCTTCGGCCCCGGCCTGGCGCATGGCATCGAGGAGGAGGCGGTAATCGTCTCCGGGGGTGCTGGTGGGGGAGGGGGCCGGGGGATCGAACTCGGCAGGGTCGAAACGGTCAGTCATCGGTGAGGCTCCACCCCTCGAAGGCCCTGCGGTCATGGTCGCGGCTGATGCGATCCATGAGGTCGGCCAGATCGCTGGGCCAGTGGCCGGTCCGTGCGGCATCGAGGATCAGACCGCCCAGGATGATCTTGCGGCGGGCATCGGCCTTGCGGGAGAGGGTGGCGGCGCGGGCTTCCAAGGCCTGTAATCGCGCCTTGGCCTGCTGGACCTTAAGGCGGGCGTTTTCGATTGCCTCTGGTGTTGGAGCAGCCATTTCCAAACCTCCGATTTGCGGTAAGCATACACGGGAACCCAAGCGAGCGATAGTGAGAGAAGGGCGCACTTTAGCATTGCCGTTGGCAATGCGTGCGGCAGGGTGTAACCCTGCACCCAGCAGGCTATCGCCTGCGCCATGCTCCCGCATGGCAAAGAAAGGCGCGGCGATGGCGAGCTTCCATCTTGCGGTAAAGGCGATCAGCCGTGGCGCCGGTCGCAGTGCGACAGCGGCGGCGGCGTATCGCGCGGGCGTCGAAATCGAGGACGAGCGCACCGGCCTCGTCCATGATTACACCCGCAAGCAAGGCGTCGAGCATCAGGAGATCGTGGCACCTGATGATGTGCCAGCCTGGGCACGAGATCGGGCCGCGCTGTGGAATGCAGCCGAGGCGGCCGAGCGGCGCAAGGACGCCAAAGTCGCGCGGGAATATGAAATCGCGCTGCCCGCCGAACTGGACGCGGGGCAGCGGCGCGACCTCGCCCTGGGCTTCGCCCGCGAGATCAGCAACCGCTACGGGGTGGCGGTGGACGTTGCGATCCATCTCCCAGGGAGGGAGGGGGACCACCGCAATCACCATGCCCATCTGTTGGCGACGACCCGTCGTATCGGCCCGGAGGGCATGGGTGCGAAAACCCGCGAACTGGACGTGAAGGCAACGGCCTCGGTCGAGGTGGAGCAGTTGCGGCAGCGGTGGGCCAATATGCAGAACATCGCCCTGGAGCAGGCCGGGCATGTCGAACGGGTGGATCACCGGACGCTGAAAGCGCAGGGGATCGAGGCGGAGCCGGAGCTAAAGCAGGGGCCAGCGGTCACAGCCATGGAGCGCAAGGCGAAGCAGATCGCCCAGCGTGAGGGCCGCGAGTATCAGCCTGTCACCAAGGTCGCCCAGCACAATACCGAGGTGCATGAGCGCCAGGGTCTGCGGCAATACATTGAGCGGGGCGGCCAATGGTTGCGGGAGCATGGCGCGCAGATGCGGGACAAGTTCCACGAACTGGCCAGCACGCTCAACCGCGCCCTTGGCGTCGATCAGCAACAGGAGCGGGACCGCCAGCGCGCCATCGAGCGCGAGCAGGAGCGTCAGAGAGAGATTGAGCTACAACGCGACATCAGAAAATCGCATGACAGGGGACTGAGCCGGTAGGCTACCGCGCATTTTAAATAACATAACAGGGTTCTTGCTTGAACTCTGCCCAATGTAGCGTTTTCGTACAAAAAATTAAATAGGGGACGGTTTTGACTATGAACTACAAAAAATATCTCGCACCGGCATTGATCGCACTTATTGCGGCTTGCCATCAAGGTCAGCCCGATAGCCAACAATCCTCGTCCGTTGCTTCGAGTGAACCCACCGCGAGCAATATAACTGCAGCACCATCGCCGAATCCATTGCCAGCCTCAACTAGTAGTAGCGCGAAATCGTTTGCGTGCGCCTATGATCTTACAGATCACCGCGAAATGACGATTGTGATGGATCAGTTCTCGCCTTCACCTGATGGATCGAGCGAGGCTGGTTCGTACAGTGTACATGGCGGAGCTTATGACGGGGCTCAAGGAACTGTGAATCTCAACGATACAGAATATGATTTCAATGATGGCCCTCTTGGCGACCATTCTGCGGTTCTAAATGTTAAGTCCCCTAAATCACCTGGTCTGCTTTTTGATAATATACCTTATCTTTGCACTCAAAAATAAGAGCGGTAGTAGCAATGTCGAACGAATTGACCATCATCGAAAAAATCAAAGATATTGTCCTCAACGTTGATCCGGCTAGCGTCGTCAAAGATGCTAAAGATATGGGGATGGATGTTTCAGAAGCTGCTGATTTTGTTCGTCAGGCGCACAATTATGCGCACATCGAGCGGCTTTCTGGAAAATATGCCGGGATGACAGCCACGCTTTGTGCAGCGAGTGGTTTTACCAGCGGGGTCGGTGGCGTCACGACTACAGTTGTGCTGGCTGGTGCTGATATTGCCAATATGGCAGCGCAGCTTTATCGGCTCAATCAGAAGCTCGCGCTTCTCAATGGGTTCGATCCGGATAACGAACTGCATAACGACCGTGCCCAGACGATCTTCATGGCCGCTCTTGGCCTCGATGCGACAGCTCAAGCAGGGATTCGCGCCATCGTCACAAAAGCGGCGACCGAAAACCTTGCTAAGCGTGGTCCGGCATCAACACCGGTTATCCGCCTTGTTATGGAAATTGCCAAAATTCTGGGCGTAAAATTGACCAAGACACAGGCGGGCAAGCTTATCCCATTCGTTGGCGGGATCGTTGGCGGCGGGGTGAATTACATGTTTGCCAAATCAATGACTAAAAAGATGCTAGCTGACTACAAATCGGATTATTTTGATCGCTGGCAGTTGCAAGCCAACGCCGTAGGCACAGTCTGACGCTCTTGCGTGGGGTCGGCGGAAACTGCCGATCCACGCATTTTCACTTGCGCCGGCGCAAGTTTGCGAAGCGGCAGGCTAGGCCGTTTTACGCGGACGTCCACCCTTTGCGCCGTTTGCTCGTGCCGCAGCTGCTTTTGCTTGCGATGTGGCCTGGCCCGCGCGGCGGGCCATATATGCCTTGGTGCCGAGGATACCGGCCATCAGGCCGGGAAGCGACAGGTCAACATCCAGTCCTTCCCAGTGCAGCCCATATCCCAGGCCGAGAATTTCGACCTCGGCGAGCTGATCGGCGCTGGCTGCTTCCAGACCTTGGGCAATCCGGGGAGGGAAAGCGAAGGTGCAGCCATTGGTCAGATCCACGATCACGCGATCAAGCTGGCGATCATAGCGGGCCGTGGCCGCCCGTGGTTCGGTTTCCAGAGCCAGCTTGCCCCGCTCCAGGGCGGCATCAATTTGGGCGTCGGTGATCTCAACCATGAATTTCGCTCCACCGTTCCAGCAGCATGGCTTGCTGCTCTTTCACGATCTGCATGGCGCGCCGAAGATCGGCGCGGGTCATGCCGACAGCCGAGAGCAATTCGGGCGCTCCTTCCGCGCCTGCCAGATTGATCTTGGCTTCGCCGTCACCGAAAACGTGGACATGAGCGGGTTCATGGTCATCGGTAAAGATGACAACCCGCAGGCCATGGGCGCGATAGACGGTAACCATTGCTGAAAATAACCTATCATGATGGGTTATTCAATCGGAAGTTGAAGATTAGTCTTCCGAGCGACCGAACAGGCGGCTGAAGAAGCCGCGCTTGGTTTCCGATGGTTCTGGCCCGGTCAGCAAACCGATCACACGAGCCTGTGCTTCACGCCGCTCTTCTTCCGATTTGTCGAGCCGGTGGCGCAAATCCGCGACGACGCCATCGCGGTCCTGTAGCTGTTCACGCAACAGTTGAATTTCCCGATGCAAACCCGTTGAATTATCCGGGTTTCCAGGGTTGCCGTCACCCGTTTCCAACCGGAAATCATCAACGGTTTCGGGTTTCTTTGGGGGAAACACCCTGAACAGCTCTGCCGTGTCGATGAGATAGCCATTGTCGGTTTTTTCCGTGTAGCTTAGGCGTCCAGATTTTATGGCTTTCGAGACGGTGCCTTTGCTGACGCCAGCCAGTTCAGCGCCTTTTGTCATCGAGACGGTTGCCATTGTTTCTACCCCACGTTTCCAACCGGGAACCGATACCCCGTTGCGCAGGTATCCCGAAACCCCAGCCGCAGCAATCTTATCCGTTGTCGGATTCTACGCCTGTAGGCTGCTCCGCAGGCACGCGCAGGTTGTTCGCCAGCGTGTCCAGCAGTTGTGTCATGCCTTCGCGCACGACCGGGTCGGGCTGGGCTTCGACCAGGGGCGGAGCATCGGGACTTTCTGGCGCATCCTTGCGCCTGGCGGTGCTGTGGCGCTCGTTTTCTTCGTCGGTCACGCGGGCATCGTCCAAGGACTTCCATGCCCATGAGAATTTCACAGAGTGGACCGTGCGCCCCTGTTTCACCGGCTCCATGGTGACGGTGACGGTGCCATAATCATTGATCCCGGCAATCGCGGGCGTCAGCACCCAATCCTTGAAGTTGCCCCACCGGGCGTAACTACGGGTTTTTTCAACCCCCATCAGCGCGCGCAACTCGTTGAGTTCAAAGGTCCATTGGGGGTTTCCGAGCCGTTTCTTGTCGGCCAGCAGCGCATAAAGGCGGCGGGCATGACCCGGCAACTGGTGGGCGGCGGCGGCCTCAATCTTGGCAAAGGTGCCAGACGAGCGCAGCGCCTTCACCGCAGCGGGGGGCAGGATGAGGCGGACCAGGCTGCCGTTCTTTTTGAACTCGTATTGGGCAAGCATCACTGCTGCCCAGGGCTCGCCGCGATAGTCCCCTTGCAGCTTCAAGCCGGTCAGCCGGTCGAGCCATTGCTTGAGGTTGATGTTGTCCGAACGCCCATCAGGGCCGCGGAGCTTTTGGGTCGGGATGACCATCTCGACCGTCTCATCACGCGCAGGGTCGATGCGAGCCAGATCAAGGCAATGGGCAAGCTCCCAGATGACCGACACCATCCCCGGAGAAAGGGGGGCTTCGGAGCTGGGCGATATGATCGCTGAAGGGACGGTAATCTGATCCACGGAAAAGAGGATTAAGCTAGGCTTCTAGTTTGTCAAATCCTAGTCTCAAGAGATGGCCCGGGATGGCTGTGGGCGTGTTCAAACCCTCCGATCCCTAGTCTCAAACCCTCCGATCCCTAGTTCGATACCCTCCGACCCCTAGTCTCAAACCCTCCGACCCCTAGCTTTATACCCTCCGATCCCTAGCTTTATACCCTCCGATCCCTAGCTTTATGGCCCCATAGTGTCAGTGTCCTAGTGTCGGGTGGTAGTGGAACACTAACACTCGACACCCGACACTAGGACACTACGCGAGACACTCAGAAGATTGAGCGCCGCTAGTCGCGGCGCGCGTTGGTGATGGTGGGGAGGAATGCTCTCTCCCTTCCACGTTGCTCCTGCTGCAAGGTCGCAAAGGCTTGGCAGGGGGTGTAGGTGGCGATTCCAGCCTCGTAGGGCGCATGTCAGTGCTTTGGGCTAGTTCCGTGTGTCCGAAAGGCTTGGCGTACCCTGACGGGCACAGGAGGCGATTTTAGCAGGTGTTTTGCAAGACCTCTCCGCCGAATGCTTCTTCACTGTCCTGCGGGGGTTTCAACGAGGGGCACCCATTTGCCCTTGCAGATGGCCTTTTTGGCGTCCCAGCCCGTAGAGCAGCCATAGGCGTGTGTCTCGATTTTGGGTTCCTGTGCCCAGCGCCAGGCCCAGGCTGCAACGAGGATGATCGCCACCGAGATCAGACCGGCGGCCAGCCATTCCTTGAGGCGGTCCAGCGTCAGCCCATCGCTTGCTGTGGCGAGGCGATGAGCGGCGGCGTGGAGCTTGTTGCGATCGGCCAGCGCTTGGTCAGCGGCGCGGGCCCGATCGCGGGCATCTTCCTCAAGACGTTTGACCAGGGCAGCGATGGGCTGGGCGACACCTTCGGCCCCGGCCTGGCGCATGGCATCGAGGAGGAGGCGGTAATCGTCTCCGGGGGTGCTGGTGGGGGAGGGGGCCGGGGGATCGAACTCGGCAGGGTCGAAACGGTCAGTCATCGGTGAGGCTCCACCCCTCGAAGGCCCTGCGGTCATGGTCGCGGCTGATGCGATCCATGAGGTCGGCCAGATCGCTGGGCCAGTGGCCGGTCCGTGCGGCATCGAGGATCAGACCGCCCAGGATGATCTTGCGGCGGGCATCGGCCTTGCGGGAGAGGGTGGCGGCGCGGGCTTCCAAGGCCTGTAATCGCGCCTTGGCCTGCTGGACCTTAAGGCGGGCGTTTTCGATTGCCTCTGGTGTTGGAGCAGCCATTTCCAAACCTCCGATTTGCGGTAAGCATACACGGGAACCCAAGCGAGCGATAGTGAGAGAAGGGCGCACTTTAGCATTGCCGTTGGCAATGCGTGCGGCAGGGTGTAACCCTGCACCCAGCAGGCTATCGCCTGCGCCATGCTCCCGCATGGCAAAGAAAGGCGCGGCGATGGCGAGCTTCCATCTTGCGGTAAAGGCGATCAGCCGTGGCGCCGGTCGCAGTGCGACAGCGGCGGCGGCGTATCGCGCGGGCGTCGAAATCGAGGACGAGCGCACCGGCCTCGTCCATGATTACACCCGCAAGCAAGGCGTCGAGCATCAGGAGATCGTGGCACCTGATGATGTGCCAGCCTGGGCACGAGATCGGGCCGCGCTGTGGAATGCAGCCGAGGCGGCCGAGCGGCGCAAGGACGCCAAAGTCGCGCGGGAATATGAAATCGCGCTGCCCGCCGAACTGGACGCGGGGCAGCGGCGCGACCTCGCCCTGGGCTTCGCCCGCGAGATCAGCAACCGCTACGGGGTGGCGGTGGACGTTGCGATCCATCTCCCAGGGAGGGAGGGGGACCACCGCAATCACCATGCCCATCTGTTGGCGACGACCCGTCGTATCGGCCCGGAGGGCATGGGTGCGAAAACCCGCGAACTGGACGTGAAGGCAACGGCCTCGGTCGAGGTGGAGCAGTTGCGGCAGCGGTGGGCCAATATGCAGAACATCGCCCTGGAGCAGGCCGGGCATGTCGAACGGGTGGATCACCGGACGCTGAAAGCGCAGGGGATCGAGGCGGAGCCGGAGCTAAAGCAGGGGCCAGCGGTCACAGCCATGGAGCGCAAGGCGAAGCAGATCGCCCAGCGTGAGGGCCGCGAGTATCAGCCTGTCACCAAGGTCGCCCAGCACAATACCGAGGTGCATGAGCGCCAGGGTCTGCGGCAATACATTGAGCGGGGCGGCCAATGGTTGCGGGAGCATGGCGCGCAGATGCGGGACAAGTTCCACGAACTGGCCAGCACGCTCAACCGCGCCCTTGGCGTCGATCAGCAACAGGAGCGGGACCGCCAGCGCGCCATCGAGCGCGAGCAGGAGCGTCAGAGAGAGATTGAGCTACAACGCGACATCAGAAAATCGCATGACAGGGGACTGAGCCGGTAGGCTACCGCGCATTTTAAATAACATAACAGGGTTCTTGCTTGAACTCTGCCCAATGTAGCGTTTTCGTACAAAAAATTAAATAGGGGACGGTTTTGACTATGAACTACAAAAAATATCTCGCACCGGCATTGATCGCACTTATTGCGGCTTGCCATCAAGGTCAGCCCGATAGCCAACAATCCTCGTCCGTTGCTTCGAGTGAACCCACCGCGAGCAATATAACTGCAGCACCATCGCCGAATCCATTGCCAGCCTCAACTAGTAGTAGCGCGAAATCGTTTGCGTGCGCCTATGATCTTACAGATCACCGCGAAATGACGATTGTGATGGATCAGTTCTCGCCTTCACCTGATGGATCGAGCGAGGCTGGTTCGTACAGTGTACATGGCGGAGCTTATGACGGGGCTCAAGGAACTGTGAATCTCAACGATACAGAATATGATTTCAATGATGGCCCTCTTGGCGACCATTCTGCGGTTCTAAATGTTAAGTCCCCTAAATCACCTGGTCTGCTTTTTGATAATATACCTTATCTTTGCACTCAAAAATAAGAGCGGTAGTAGCAATGTCGAACGAATTGACCATCATCGAAAAAATCAAAGATATTGTCCTCAACGTTGATCCGGCTAGCGTCGTCAAAGATGCTAAAGATATGGGGATGGATGTTTCAGAAGCTGCTGATTTTGTTCGTCAGGCGCACAATTATGCGCACATCGAGCGGCTTTCTGGAAAATATGCCGGGATGACAGCCACGCTTTGTGCAGCGAGTGGTTTTACCAGCGGGGTCGGTGGCGTCACGACTACAGTTGTGCTGGCTGGTGCTGATATTGCCAATATGGCAGCGCAGCTTTATCGGCTCAATCAGAAGCTCGCGCTTCTCAATGGGTTCGATCCGGATAACGAACTGCATAACGACCGTGCCCAGACGATCTTCATGGCCGCTCTTGGCCTCGATGCGACAGCTCAAGCAGGGATTCGCGCCATCGTCACAAAAGCGGCGACCGAAAACCTTGCTAAGCGTGGTCCGGCATCAACACCGGTTATCCGCCTTGTTATGGAAATTGCCAAAATTCTGGGCGTAAAATTGACCAAGACACAGGCGGGCAAGCTTATCCCATTCGTTGGCGGGATCGTTGGCGGCGGGGTGAATTACATGTTTGCCAAATCAATGACTAAAAAGATGCTAGCTGACTACAAATCGGATTATTTTGATCGCTGGCAGTTGCAAGCCAACGCCGTAGGCACAGTCTGACGCTCTTGCGTGGGGTCGGCGGAAACTGCCGATCCACGCATTTTCACTTGCGCCGGCGCAAGTTTGCGAAGCGGCAGGCTAGGCCGTTTTACGCGGACGTCCACCCTTTGCGCCGTTTGCTCGTGCCGCAGCTGCTTTTGCTTGCGATGTGGCCTGGCCCGCGCGGCGGGCCATATATGCCTTGGTGCCGAGGATACCGGCCATCAGGCCGGGAAGCGACAGGTCAACATCCAGTCCTTCCCAGTGCAGCCCATATCCCAGGCCGAGAATTTCGACCTCGGCGAGCTGATCGGCGCTGGCTGCTTCCAGACCTTGGGCAATCCGGGGAGGGAAAGCGAAGGTGCAGCCATTGGTCAGATCCACGATCACGCGATCAAGCTGGCGATCATAGCGGGCCGTGGCCGCCCGTGGTTCGGTTTCCAGAGCCAGCTTGCCCCGCTCCAGGGCGGCATCAATTTGGGCGTCGGTGATCTCAACCATGAATTTCGCTCCACCGTTCCAGCAGCATGGCTTGCTGCTCTTTCACGATCTGCATGGCGCGCCGAAGATCGGCGCGGGTCATGCCGACAGCCGAGAGCAATTCGGGCGCTCCTTCCGCGCCTGCCAGATTGATCTTGGCTTCGCCGTCACCGAAAACGTGGACATGAGCGGGTTCATGGTCATCGGTAAAGATGACAACCCGCAGGCCATGGGCGCGATAGACGGTAACCATTGCTGAAAATAACCTATCATGATGGGTTATTCAATCGGAAGTTGAAGATTAGTCTTCCGAGCGACCGAACAGGCGGCTGAAGAAGCCGCGCTTGGTTTCCGATGGTTCTGGCCCGGTCAGCAAACCGATCACACGAGCCTGTGCTTCACGCCGCTCTTCTTCCGATTTGTCGAGCCGGTGGCGCAAATCCGCGACGACGCCATCGCGGTCCTGTAGCTGTTCACGCAACAGTTGAATTTCCCGATGCAAACCCGTTGAATTATCCGGGTTTCCAGGGTTGCCGTCACCCGTTTCCAACCGGAAATCATCAACGGTTTCGGGTTTCTTTGGGGGAAACACCCTGAACAGCTCTGCCGTGTCGATGAGATAGCCATTGTCGGTTTTTTCCGTGTAGCTTAGGCGTCCAGATTTTATGGCTTTCGAGACGGTGCCTTTGCTGACGCCAGCCAGTTCAGCGCCTTTTGTCATCGAGACGGTTGCCATTGTTTCTACCCCACGTTTCCAACCGGGAACCGATACCCCGTTGCGCAGGTATCCCGAAACCCCAGCCGCAGCAATCTTATCCGTTGTCGGATTCTACGCCTGTAGGCTGCTCCGCAGGCACGCGCAGGTTGTTCGCCAGCGTGTCCAGCAGTTGTGTCATGCCTTCGCGCACGACCGGGTCGGGCTGGGCTTCGACCAGGGGCGGAGCATCGGGACTTTCTGGCGCATCCTTGCGCCTGGCGGTGCTGTGGCGCTCGTTTTCTTCGTCGGTCACGCGGGCATCGTCCAAGGACTTCCATGCCCATGAGAATTTCACAGAGTGGACCGTGCGCCCCTGTTTCACCGGCTCCATGGTGACGGTGACGGTGCCATAATCATTGATCCCGGCAATCGCGGGCGTCAGCACCCAATCCTTGAAGTTGCCCCACCGGGCGTAACTACGGGTTTTTTCAACCCCCATCAGCGCGCGCAACTCGTTGAGTTCAAAGGTCCATTGGGGGTTTCCGAGCCGTTTCTTGTCGGCCAGCAGCGCATAAAGGCGGCGGGCATGACCCGGCAACTGGTGGGCGGCGGCGGCCTCAATCTTGGCAAAGGTGCCAGACGAGCGCAGCGCCTTCACCGCAGCGGGGGGCAGGATGAGGCGGACCAGGCTGCCGTTCTTTTTGAACTCGTATTGGGCAAGCATCACTGCTGCCCAGGGCTCGCCGCGATAGTCCCCTTGCAGCTTCAAGCCGGTCAGCCGGTCGAGCCATTGCTTGAGGTTGATGTTGTCCGAACGCCCATCAGGGCCGCGGAGCTTTTGGGTCGGGATGACCATCTCGACCGTCTCATCACGCGCAGGGTCGATGCGAGCCAGATCAAGGCAATGGGCAAGCTCCCAGATGACCGACACCATCCCCGGAGAAAGGGGGGCTTCGGAGCTGGGCGATATGATCGCTGAAGGGACGGTAATCTGATCCACGGAAAAGAGGATTAAGCTAGGCTTCTAGTTTGTCAAATCCTAGTCTCAAGAGATGGCCCGGGATGGCTGTGGGCGTGTTCAAACCCTCCGATCCCTAGTCTCAAACCCTCCGATCCCTAGTTCGATACCCTCCGACCCCTAGTCTCAAACCCTCCGACCCCTAGCTTTATACCCTCCGATCCCTAGCTTTATACCCTCCGATCCCTAGCTTTATGGCCCCATAGTGTCAGTGTCCTAGTGTCGGGTGGTAGTGGAACACTAACACTCGACACCCGACACTAGGACACTACGCGAGACACTCAGAAGATTGAGCGCCGCTAGTCGCGGCGCGCGTTGGTGATGGTGGGGAGGAATGCTCTCTCCCTTCCACGTTGCTCCTGCTGCAAGGTCGCAAAGGCTTGGCAGGGGGTGTAGGTGGCGATTCCAGCCTCGTAGGGCGCATGTCAGTGCTTTGGGCTAGTTCCGTGTGTCCGAAAGGCTTGGCGTACCCTGACGGGCACAGGAGGCGATTTTAGCAGGTGTTTTGCAAGACCTCTCCGCCGAATGCTTCTTCACTGTCCTGCGGGGGTTTCAACGAGGGGCACCCATTTGCCCTTGCAGATGGCCTTTTTGGCGTCCCAGCCCGTAGAGCAGCCATAGGCGTGTGTCTCGATTTTGGGTTCCTGTGCCCAGCGCCAGGCCCAGGCTGCAACGAGGATGATCGCCACCGAGATCAGACCGGCGGCCAGCCATTCCTTGAGGCGGTCCAGCGTCAGCCCATCGCTTGCTGTGGCGAGGCGATGAGCGGCGGCGTGGAGCTTGTTGCGATCGGCCAGCGCTTGGTCAGCGGCGCGGGCCCGATCGCGGGCATCTTCCTCAAGACGTTTGACCAGGGCAGCGATGGGCTGGGCTGTAGCGCGACATCGTCGGTGACTGGTCAGCGACATTGATGGTGATGTGTCA
>CALMPB010000288.1 GCA_937871985.1 uncultured Burkholderiaceae bacterium | reverse complement strand
GACCAGATTCATGATTCGTTCCCCGCCACCTGCACCAAAAGTGCGGGAGAACCCAGATGTGGGCGCTTAAAATTCCCTATGCTGGCGGTTTGAGCTATGCGGTGATCAGCCGTATTCGGGATCGGGTTTTCCTTTCGTTGGCGGGCGGCCGCGACGCTTTGGCGGTGGATTGAACGTGACGCCGGCGCGGACGTTTTCGGGCACCAGCGCGGCGTGCTCGCGCATCCTGTAGCTGGAGCCCTCGATCTGGATGACGACGGCGTGGTGCAGCAGCCTGTCGAGCAGCGCCGTCGCCACGACGGCATCGCCGAAGACCTCGCCCCATTCGGCGAAGCCGCGGTTAGAGGTGAGGATCATGGCGCCCTTTTCGTAGCGGGCGTTGACCAGCTGGAAGAACAGGTTCGCGCCGCCGGGTGTGACCGGCAGGTAACCGATCTCGTCGACGACGAGCAGCGACGCTCTGGTGAGGAAGCGGATCTTCTCGCGAAGCGTGCCCTCGCGCTCGGCCTTGGCGAGCTGGGCGATCAGATCAGCCAGCGGGATGAAGTAGACCGCCTTGCCGGCGCGCACGGCCTCGACCGCCAGCGCGGTCGCGATGTGGCTTTTCCCGGTGCCGGGCGGGCCCAGCAGATGGACGACCTCGGCGCGCTCGATGAAGTCGAGGCCGGCGAGCGCCAGGATGCGGTTGCGGTCGAGCGAGGGCTGGAACGAGAAGTCGTAGCCGGCGAGCGTCTTGACGACGGGCAGCCGCGCCATGCGCAGGGCCGCCTTGATTCGGCGGTTCTCGCGCAGAGACAGCTCCTCGCCGAGCAGATCGTCGAGCGCCTCGATGCCGTCGATCTGGCCCTGCTCGATGCGTCGCAAGGTCACGTCGAGGATCTCAAGCGCCCGCGGCATCTTGAGGCTGACCAGGCTGCGGCGGATCGAGTCGACGCGCGAGGATGGTGCCGCGCCGTTCATGGCCGCCCTTCCATCGCCAGGCTCGCGCCAATGGCTTCATAAACCGCCAGCGAGCGCAGCGGCACATGGTCACCGAGCCGGCCGATCATCGTCGTGCGCCGTTCCTGTGGCCGCGATTGAGGCCTTCCGGTGCGATGACGCCGGTCGATGCGATACTGGAGGCGTCCTTCGAGCACAGGGTGCTCAGCAACCACAACGCCGCGATCGATTACCCGGACTACGTCCGGTAGCTGCTCGACCTCGACGATGCGGCGCGTGCGGTCAGGCACGCTGTAGAAGTTGCCGCCGACCGCCACAAAGCCGTCATGGGTAACCCGCCGCTCGAGCTTCAGCACGGCGTTGAAGCGGTGTTCGGGCAGCCGCTGCAGTTCTTCCTGCTCCTCGGCGAAGGCCTCGGCCACCACGCGCTGCGTCGTGCCGTGCACCCGGACATTGGCCACCGTGTCGAGCCACTCGACGAGCTGGGCGTTGAGGTCCTCCATGTTGCGGAAGGATCGGCCCAGGAAGAAGTCCTCGCGGATGTAGCGGAACGGCCGCTCAACTTTCCCCTTCGTCTTGGCGCGATAGGGCCGGCACGCCCGGGGCTGGAACCGGTAGTGCTTCGCCAGCGCCAGCAGCGAGGTGTTGTAGACGATGTGGCCCTGGTCGTCCTCGCCGGTGACCGCGGTCTTCATCCGGTCATAGAGGATCTCGATCGGCACGCCATCGATCGCCTCGAACGCCTGCATGTGACAGCGCAGCAGCGTCTGCAGGTCCTGATGCAGCACATAGCGGGCGAACACGAGGCGCGAGTAGCCCAGCACCAGGCTGAACAGCCAGACGATGCGCACCACGCCCGGCTCGTCGGTGAACTCGACGACGAACCGGGCGAAGTCGACCTGGGCCTGCACGCCGGCCTTGGTCTCGAAGCGAACCTCGTAAGGCTTGGGATCATGGTCGGGCCGGATTGCTGCCAGGTAGCGCTTCACCGCGGTGTACGCGCCGGCATAGCCCATCTCCCTGATCTCGCGCGTGAGGCGCGAGGCCGTCAGCTCGGAGAACGCCGTCACGCGCTCGCGCAGGAACTCCATGTAGGGCGCGATCTTGCTCGGCCGCCCGGCATTGCGGGGGCCGTAAACCGGCACCTCGACGCCGCGCTCGATGTATTTGCGAACGGTCTTGGGATCACGGCCCGTCCGGCGGGCGATCGCCGTCACCGACAGCCCCTGCCGGTGCAACTCCAGTATCATCATGGCTTCTCCAAGTCGGATCATCAGCGCCGCCTCCCGCAGGAGGTCATCGCGCCGATTTTGGCGTTGCCCAATGAGCCGGGGTTAACCCCGGCTCATTGGGCAACCAGGCCCAACAATCAGGGAATTTTCAAAGCCCACATCCGCGGAGAATTACACGCCCACTGACACTGCTCGCCGTCAGCCATGCCGGTTATCTTGGCTATAATGCCGTCACCAAGCCGCCCGGTGCGCCATTGTCAGGATCCGTCGACGACGGCCCCCCGCCGACCCCTGCACGGATCGCGGAGCCATGACCTATCATATTGGCGATGCTATTGACCTGGTCGGCATGGATGTCGTCAGCACCGGCGCTTGCCTCGTGCGGTTCACTGACCAGCCCAATCGGCTATTACTCATGGGGGCGGCCCATGGTCTGGTGCGAAAGGAAGCAAAGCCAGGCGATCCGATTGCCGCTAGCGCTGACAAGCATCTGATCGGCGTCCTTCAGACCTGGACCACCTTTCGGCAGATGATTACCGCCGATGTCGCGCTCATCTGGGTCGATCCGACAAGGGTTCAACCGGCACCGGCACACGGCGGGGGACTAAATCCACCAGGCGCCTTGCCGGCACCCAGCGAGACCATCGAAATCATCGGCGGGATCGGGGGGGGCGGTCGTAAGGGCGTCATCGCCGACAATGACGAAGATATCCCACTTCCAGCCGAAGGGCCGGATTGGACGATTGCCCAACGGGTCGTCTACGCGCACCAGATGGTAACGACTAACATGGTCTCGGAAGCGGGAGACAGCGGAGCGATCGTAGTGGACAAGGATCGCGCGATCGCCGGCATGGTCGTGGGTGGCAGACCGCTGGTGAAGGTTGGTGCGATCTGGACCAGTCAGACCATCATCACGCCCATTCGCCAGATTTTAAATCACCCGGATTTCGGTGGCAGAATGCTTGAACTCGTCACCGCGATCTCTGGTACCGAGCAGGCGCCGCCGCTCGACGGCTAAGCGTCCATTTGAAATTTCAGGGATGAGCGTTCCGCCGTAGGGAGTATCGTTCCATAGCGATCGGGATCATCGCCTGCGAGACGTCGATTCGCTTCTCGCAATCGCGGATTACGCGGCGCAAACGGATCATCCAACCGAACGTCGGCTCTACGACCCAACGGCGAGGTAGAATCCTTAAGCCCTGATGTGGCTCGCTGTATCGAATATTTCATGGATCGGTGGCGATGGCCGTCATCTGGGCCTGAGATAATGCCTCACATTTCCCAGCTGAGCGAGAGGCCGCGCTCCCACAGCCAGGCTCGGCGACGGTCCTTGATCCCGCATTGCACTCGGCGAACAGGCGCTTGCGCGTCAGCGATGCGACCCGTTTCGGCAGCAGGCGATCGCGTTCCATCTCGTCAGACTCTGGTTCGTCGATCAGGGATTGCACGAGATTTCGGGCCCTGGTCGAGAGCGCAGCGCGGTTGGGCGCCATCCTGGGCCGCGCATCACGATTCTGTGCCCACGTCACAACGTCACGCGCTCGCGCAGGGCTGATTCCATAGGCAGCGCCGATCTCGCGGAAGCTTTTGCCTTCGGCCTTCATCGCCATCATCTGCGCGCCGCGGACGGCCGCGTTGTGCGATCGCTCGTTTCGCGGTGCGACCCAGGCGACTGGCGCGACGGGTCGCTTGAATTCGAACACCCGCTCGCCATCCCAGAGCCGGATCGCACTAAGCTCGCTCTGTTTGATCGCGTCCACCGCCATGGTTTTGGCCGCGGCGAGGTCTGGTGCTTCGATCACAGAGATGCACGGTTCCCCCTGTTCGGGAACGGAACGGAACGCATAGGCCACCAAGACGACAATCCCTCCTATCTTCCTGATCCTGTGGTAAAATAAACGCTCGCGCAACGCGCCGGTTGCCAATCGCCTTCGGAATGGGGACGATTGGCTATTCGTACCGGTCGATCGACCGGGGCCAAACTTTCAGATCAGCGAACCTTCCGGTTCGCGCTGCCTGGTTCCTGATCGTTGGCATCCAAAGTCCCCGCGCCGGAGCGGTTGTGCTGGCCTGGCGCGGCATCTTCTCGCGGCGGTTGTAGCTGACGTGCAGATAGTTCGCGTGTTTTCGGCGGAGGATCGTCGGTCGGCACACAGCCGAGCGCATGGAACAGGGCAGGGCCATCTGCGCGACGGGGATGCGCCGACAACATATCGAGCTGGATCGCCATGCATCGCCGGTCGTTTGTGGCGGAGCGCCGGGCGGCGACCTTGGCCAGCGGGATCGCCTGGAATGCGCCGAAGGTGAGCATCAGCAGCGACATGAACATGAAGGCGATCCGCAGCCACCCGCGGAAACCATATGAAGCATCGAAGAGAAAGGCGAACATGCCGGCGGTGAGGCCAAGGCAGCCGAGTTCGACGGCGTCGCCGTAGCGAATGAGCGGCTGGCCGAGCGTCATCATCCCGAGCGCTGCGACGCCGATGCCCCACAAAACGGCTCGCCCTTGTTCGCGATCGACCTTTTCGGAGTTGGTTTCGTTCGTCTCATCCGAGAGGCGGTGCCGCCTGCCGCGAGACGGGCCCGGGATTTCGCTATCAGACCTCGGGGCGATCGCTCTGATCATTCTGGTCGGTGTCTTCGGCGTTCGGCCGCGGAGGGAGCGATATGGTAACATCTTGCTTCTGTGACCTGCGCCAGGATCAGTTTCTATTCGGGCGGGTATTTTCCGGACCGCCGATGGCTTGATCGCCTTTCCACCAATCCGTGCGGGGACGACGACGCTGCGCTAATTCTGGTTCTTGCGGCCGGCGCCCTGGGCCGCCGCGCGCACCATATGCGCCCAGCTGCCGATATAGGCCGCACGGCGTTGATACTGCTCCCCGGCGTCGGCGGTCATCACCGCGATCCCGCCAATCGTTTCGGCAAGCTCGTTGGTAGTGCAGATTCCATTGCGCTCGAGGATACCGCCGAGCGCGGCGAGAACCGAGCCCATGGCAAACATCGCATCTTCATCCATCGTGGCGACCTTTCTTGGTTTTTGGGGATGGGGCGGGTTGCACCTTGACGTGGCGGTGGCCGGACGGCTGTTCCGCTCGGGTCACAGCGCCGCGGCAAGGCGGTCCAGTTCGGCGTCGCCGCCCTGGCGGTCGAGGTAATCGGTCGTGGCCTTGAGGATGCGTGCGATATTCGCATCAGAGGCATCGTCCATCGCGATCTTGCCGAAGCCGTCGAGGCTGAATTCGAGGCGGAAGTAATTCTCGGGCTCCAATAGTTTTTTCATCTGATAGTGGACCGTCTCGCTCTGACCGTCGAACATCGCCTCCAGCAAAGGTACGCCCCGCGTCGGTGCTGCCCATTGCAGAACGCCCCAGCGCTTCTGTTTCTCAAATTTGACCGTCGACTGACCGCAGCCGAACGACGCAACAAGGAATTCCGGTTTTTCGCCGTTTTCCCCTGCCCAGGTTTTGACTGCCTCGACATAGCCGCACATCGCCGGATTGTTGGCGAACAGGCCTCCATCGGCTCCACGCATGTCATGGTGCAAGGCGGTGAGCTCGGCGGGGTCAAAATAGAAGGGAGCGCTCGATGAGGCGTTCACCACATTCCACAGCGGCACTTGGCTGAAGCGATTGTCGCCCACATTTCTGTATTGGGGGCCGCCATTCGGGAAAATCGGCCCCGGACCCGCCGCGACATTGTAGAAAGTGCCGAGGAAGTTTCGCTCAAGCTCGCCCAGCGTCAGATTGCCCAATATCTGTCGAAGCACCGCGCCTTTGGCTGACTCTTTGTATTTTCCCGAAAAAAGCGGAAACGGGCCAATCCCCGCCCATTGGCTGGTGAACATCGCCTGCCCGTGCGTGTGATACAATTGTTCGATGTCTTTGGGGGCAAGTGGCTGGGCTGCCTGACCGGAAGCGGCGAGGCCTGCCGCCACGATGCAGCCGGTCGAGGTGCCGACGAACAGTTCGAAGCTGTCCGCGACCTTTAGTTTACCGCTGTCCAGGAGCTTCTGTTCCAGCCTGGCGAGCATATGCGCGGGCGCGATGCCCCTGATGCCGCCGCCGTCGATCGACAAGACGCGTATCTTCATCGGCAATTCCTCTGCGTCGAAACGTCCCACACGAACAGGTCTGTGTCAGCCGTTGTTCCCCTCATTTTGGACCAAGATCCATGTCGTTCGTGGACGGTAGTGCGCGGGGTGGTTCGGGTCGGATCTCCGGTGAGTGGTGCGCCGATCAGGCTTGGGCGGGCGGATGCCCGCCTGGCGGCGGCCACCGGGCTCTATCTCCGCTTCGCTCCGACCAAGCCCCCTTCGGGGTCTTGTCCGCTGAAGCGGTAACGATCCCTTCCGCGAGGCGGGGTAGGTGGCCGAGCTCGGCGGGGCGCCTCGCCGGGGCATCCCGCTCGGACCCATGTCTGTCATCGCCTCCTGCGCCGCCTCGCAGGCTCGCGGCGTGCCGGTGGTGGTCCGCGGGCACAAGGGCTGCCTCCGGCCAAGCTCCGGTAGAAGAAAATGACCCTGCTGGCGTGATCCTTCGATCCAAGGGTGCCAGCAGGGCCATTTTCTTCAACCTCCGCTAAGCCGCAGCGCAACGTCCCTTGCACCCGCGGACCCCCACCGGCCCTTGCGCCCCGGCGACGGCGGCTCCGGAGGTGATGACAGACGACGCAGCGCCTTTGTCCTCGGGGGATCAATGCGGGATCGCCTTCGGCGATACGTTTCCTTGTTTCAGGGACGCTGACCGCGTCCGATTTTATTGGCTCAGGCTCACCAAAGGCGATCGAAATCTGTCAAGAAATCAATTAGATAGATGGGATTCAGGGGAGGGGGTAGAAAGGGATGTGGCCGGGGAAAGAGGAACCGGACCACGGACAGGAGAAAGGACCAAGTCATGAAGATCGGAAGCTTCAAATTCGATGAACGCGTCGGTGATCTTGTCGGAAAGATCGCAACCCGCGAGATGCGTTTTCCTTATCTCATCATGCGCAAGGTGACCGATCGCCAGAGCGACAGCGCACCCGTCTATGAAATGTACGAAACCAGTCAGTCTGGCGACGAAATCCAGATCGGCGTTGTTTGGGAACGTCGCATGCGCGCGAATGACGAGGTTTTCCTGTCGGGCATGATCGATGACCCGTCTTTCGCCGTCCCCTTGCCGATTGCTCTATTTGGCGACGAGCATGATGGATTCGACGTCCAGTGGCGGCGCGAACGTGAGCGCGGGCCGCAGGGCTTTGGCAGCGGTGGTGGCTTCGGTCAGCGCGGCAATGGTGGTGGCCGGCGCGGGGCTTTCTCGGGCGGCAGCACCGCCGGGCCGGGTGGCGAATATACCGGCGCACCGCGCGGCCTCGATGACGAGGTGCCGTTCTAGGAACACCCCAAAGTCGGGCCCGGGGGAGCGCTGGAGACGCTTCCCCGGACCCTCAGCCATCAACCCGATCAAAGAGGCGGACTCACATGAACAAGCAAATGACCTCAGGCGCGGTTAGCAGCTTCGTTGACCTTCCGAAACTATTTGCCGAACTCACTGCGACTCCCGATTTCGTGGCGTCGTTCGGCGACCCCCTGCCGCTGTCGATCATCGAGCCGGGCGATGAACCCGGTGAGCATGATATGCCCGAGCCGTTGGCGGCGCAGGCCGAATGCGGAGGTGTCATTGCCGCCATTTTCGACCTGCTCACCGACACGCGGCTTGAACCGCTCGCCGCTGAAATTGCATGGGGGTTCGTCAATTCCTTCCATTTCGTCGCGAACAGGCTGGCGGGGCGTGAGGATCGGCTGGCCGACCAGCTGCGCGACATGGCGCGCCGGCTGGAACCCGGCGAGGTGTTCAATGGCGAACTCGAACAGCTCCAGCTCGAATGCCAGTCGGTCGCGGAGCAGGGCAGGGCGATGGAGGCGATGCGCGATTATGCCGCTGCCATGTACCGCACGTACAACGGCCGGCCGTGGTCTCCCGCGCGCGGGTCGCGTGCCTCGCACGTCACCACCGCCAGCCAGATTTCTGCGCTCGATTTCCTCCGCGCCCGCGCCGAACGCCGCCGCGATCGTTATGACCCGCAAGGGCCGATCGTTGTCGTTTCGGGGCCGGCGAAATGGCATGATGACCGGATCATCTGGGGCCGGCTCGACCAGATCAAGGCGCGTATCCCGCATATGATCCTGCTCACCACCGGCCAGCGCAAGGGCGTGGATGCCGCCGCCGCCGCATGGGCCGTCCAGCGCGGGGTGACCTGCATCAACTGGGGGCTCTATGGCAGCGGCGATGGCAAGGCGTTCAAGCGCAATCGCGATATCGCCGCATTGATGCCGGTCGAGGCGATCATCTGTGAAGGCTCCGGCATCCAGTCCGGGCTCTATGACATTCTCAACCCCGAGCATGGGCATCGCGTCCCGACGCATCTTTTCTATCAGGACGATCAGAAGCCGGATGTGCCGGTCACGCGTCGGCGGCGGTATCTCGCGCCCTGATCGCGGCGGGCGGCAGGATTATGAGGGCCGGGGCGGGGGACCGCTGCCGGCCCTTTTTTTTGCGTTGGCGCGAAGGCGGGGGAAACCCGAGCGGTTTCCCCCGCGCCGCTCCTTTTGTCGAGCCTGGCGGCCCGCCAACGTCGCTCCCCTTTCCGCTGTCGATGGAGGCTGACCGGGGCAATTCCAACGGCGCTATGTGAAACCCCGAGGGTGCCCGCGCCTCCCGGCACGAGGCTGCGCAGCGCGGGCGCGCTGCGTGAGGCGGGACGCACGGCGCGAGGCCGTGGTGTAATGCACCTGACGCACGGGTGCTGCAAAGTTATTTTCAAATGATCCCAATAGGTTGGGTGCGTGATACACGTGCCACAAGATCATTGAATCGTGTGCCACGTGAACCACAGGACATGCCTGGGGTGAAGATAAATAGCTGAGATTACGCCGATTTAGCCGGGGTACACGTGATACTATGACCTTCATCGCAATTCCGTGCACGCCATGGCTTGAGCGGTCTGACCGCCGGTCACGAGCGGATCGCCCGCCTCTGTCGGGTGCCGTTGGGGCTTTGTGTTCACTCACCGCTCCAGCGGAGATTGACGGCTTCCGGGTAGGAGCGAACGTAGCGCGTCGGTCGGCCAGCGACGATTCATCCTGAAGGCCGGTTGCTGGACGACGGTCGGATTTGAGGTGCAAGCCATTGAAAGCGCACGCGGCAAATGCCAACGCCGGGAGCCGCTGAAATCTCTAGCGACCGCCTCGGCTTACGTCGCTTGGTGAGGGACCTCGCAGATGCGATCCACGCCGACGGTAGCGCAGATCATTTGACCGATGGTGACGATCTGGTGGATGCTGATGCAATGAAAGACGAGGACAAAGCCGCCTGATGATTCCTGAGCCTGCTAACCCAAAAATCTACCACATCGTCCATGTCGACAAGCTGGCAGCGATTGCGGCCGATGGATTTCTGTATTCCGACGCGGTGATGGCCCAACGCCCGGCCAACGGGACGGTCATCGGCATGAACAATATCAAGGCTCGGCGGATGAACGAGTTGACGCTCGCCAGCCATCCTGGCCTCTACGTCGGCCAGTGTGTGCCATTCTATTTCTGTCCGCGCTCGGTGATGCTCTATCTCATTTCTCGTCGCAATTCAGAGCTTGCGTATCAGGGCGGCCAGAACCCGATCGTGCATCTTGTCGCCGACCTGAACGCTGTGGTCGCATGGGCACAAGCGGAACAGCGACGATGGGCGTTCACGTTGTCGAACGCAGGCTCCTTTTATTTTGAGGATCGCTGCAACCTGGCGCAGCTCGGCGAAATCAATTGGAACGCTGTGCAAACGACGCAATGGTCGGGAAGCCCCACCAAGGAGCAAAAGCAAGCCGAGTTCCTGCTTGAGCAGCATTTCCCATGGCACCTGATCGAGCAGATCGGTGTGCTCAATCAGGCGATAGGCCAGCAGGTGGTGCAAGCCATCGCTGGCGCCGCCCATCGTCCCCTGGTTCACATTCGACCAGAGTGGTACTATTAAGGGGGAACAAACATGGCACAAATCGAACTCAAAACGGGTGACCTATTGAAGGCGGATGCGGAGGCAATCGTCAACACGGTGAACTGCGTCGGCATCATGGGACGTGGCATTGCGCTTCAATTCAAAAAGGCGTTTCCGGCCAATTTCCACGCCTATGCGCGCGCGTGCGAGGATGGCGAGGTGCAGCCTGGCAAGATGTTTGTTTTTGACTCCGGCTCGTTCACAAACCCGCGCTACATTATCAACTTCCCGACCAAGAGGCATTGGAAGGGCAAGAGCCGTATCGAGGACATCGAGAGCGGGCTGGTCGCGTTGGCGCATGAAATCAGTGAGCGAGGTATCAAATCGATTGCTATTCCGCCGCTTGGGGCTGGCCTAGGTGGCCTTGACTGGGGCGATGTTCGCCCGCGCATCGAGGCTGCGCTCCGCGATCTGCCAAACCTTCATGTGTTGATCTATCAACCCAAGGGCGCACCTGACGTTATCAAGTCGCGCGACGTACCCAACATGACGCCGGGCCGGGCCGCGCTCGTCGTTCTCATGAACCGCTATTTGCAAGGGCTGATGGACCCGTTCGTGACGCTGATCGAGGTTCAGAAGCTGATGTATTTTATGCAGGAAGCCGGCCAGCCGCTCCGGCTGAACTACATCAAGCATCATTATGGTCCCTATGCCACCAACCTTTCCCATGTCCTTAATAAGGTCGAGGGACATTTCGTTGCGGGTTATCAGGATGGCGGCGATCAGCCGGATAAGGAACTCACAATTGTGCCTGGCGCCATTCTGGAGGCAGAGGTGTCTCTAGCGCACGAAGAGGCAACTCATGCCCATTTCAACAAGGTGGCTGATCTGGTTGACGGCTTTGAGACGCCGTATGGGTTGGAACTGCTTGCGACAGTTCATTGGCTGGTTACCCGTGAAGGGGCTGATACTGCAGAGAAGGCTCTTGCCGGAGTACGCGGGTGGAATGACCGCAAGAAAGTGTTCACCGAGCGCCAGGTTGCTATCGCGTTTGATACGCTAAAATCCAAGGGTTGGTTCGCAGTTGCTTGATGGCGGGACGGTCAGCTTGTGAAGCTTTATGGCCCGACGATCACCGCAGCGGGCCGCGACCGCGCGCGGCTGTGTCGCTGGAGGATATCGTCGCTAAGACCAACCGGCGATCGAACATCGGAATCGGCGAGGAACGACATGAGCGGAATGGAGGCCACTTGGCTACGGTCGAACGGCTGATTTCGTCACGAGCGGTCATTAGTCTACCTGACACGGATCGACGCGAATCGGTTGTTAACTTACGAAACGAAAAGCATAAATTTGATTGTCCCGTCTTTGGTCTCAAACCCCCGGCTTGAGCCGGGAAGGGCTTCAGCCTACGACTCGGCGTATAATCGGTATCCTCGGAGAAGTGAGACCGCCCGTGGGGCGTGAAGTCTCACTTCTCCGAGGATACCGATTATGGCCTATTCCAGCGGCAGTCACACGCTTTATCATCATCGGTACCATATTGTCTGTGAACCGCGCCGGGTCTGCCGGAGGCATTGGGTTGTGAGTCACGCTGCCATATCG
>CALMPB010000287.1 GCA_937871985.1 uncultured Burkholderiaceae bacterium | reverse complement strand
CTTTTTAAGGGTTTGTTCTGTATTTACCCCTATCGGCGAAATAATTAATATATTATCTAATTTTCTAACATGTTAATTATTATTCACCATTACCGAAAAAGAGGGAATCATGAGACGAACCTGGCGTGCCATTTGTATTTCAACCGTTGCGCTTGCCGCCGCCTTTACCGTGGGCGCGCAGGCGGAAACGGTCAATGTGGGTGTCACGGTGCCGACCACCGGGCCGGCGGCCATTCTGGGGGTGGGCGCGCGCAATGCGATCAGCCTTTTCCCCAGCAAGATCGCGGGCTACGACGTCAATTTCAGGGTGCTGGACGACGCCAGCGACATCACCAATTCGGTGAAGAACGCCAAGCAGTTCCTGGGCGACAAGGTCGACCTGATCGTGGGTTCGTCCACGTCGCCGCAGTCGCTGGCCATCATCGAGGCCATTGCCGGCTCGCAAACGCCGTTGATCGCCCTGGGCGCTTCGGCGCGCATCGTGACCCCCATGGACGACAAGCGTAAATGGGTGTTCAAGACGGCGGCCAACGATTCGCTCATGGCCCAGGCCATCATCGAGCACATGGTCGGCAAGAAGGTCAAGGCCTTGGGCTTCATTGGTTTCGGCGACGCCTACGGCGACAGCTGGCTGAACGAAATCAAGCCTTTGGCGGAAAAGAACGGCATCAAGCTGGTCGCCGTGGAGCGCTTTCATCCCAAGGATCAGAGCGTGACGGGCCAGGTGCTGCGCGTCATGGGCGGTCATCCCGACGCCGTGCTGGTTGCCGGTTCCGGCACGCCGGCCGCCTTGCCGCATGCCACGCTGGTCGATCGCGGCTACAAGGGTCTTATTTACCAGACTCACGGCGCGGCGACCGAGGATTTCCTGCGCGTGGGCGGCAAGGCGCTGAACGGCGGCTTCCTGCCGGTGGGCCCGAACCTGGTGTGGGAACAACTGCCCGACAGCTTTCCCACCAAGGCGGCCAGCGCCAAGTTCGTGCC
Source organism: uncultured Burkholderiaceae bacterium (assembly GCA_937871985.1). The sequence continues at coordinate 9,045 of CALMPB010000287.1, read as the reverse complement.
CTTGTACGAAAGCAAGTTCGGCAAGAATTCGCGCTCGAACTTCGCGGCTCAGGCTTACGACGTGCTGCTGTTGCTGGAGCGCGCCTTGCCCGAAGCCGGCAAAAAGGCCAAGCCGGGTACGCCCGAGTTTCGCGTAGCCTTGCGCGATGCGCTGGAAAACGTGAAAGAGCTGCCGGCCAACGCGGGCGTCTTCAACATGACCCCCACCGACCACTCCGGCCTGGACAAGCGTGGCCGCGTCATCGTCAGGATTCAGGATGGCAAATGGGTGCTGGACAAGGCCGATCAATAAAAGTTGGCGAGCTTGCAGCTACCGGCAGCCCGCAGGGGCTCTCCGGTGGATTCGCATCAGTTTAAATATACGAACCAAGCAAACAGCACGCTGGTTTCTGGGGCCTCCTTTCCGGAGGCCTATTTGCCTTTTGAGGCGGAAGCGGGTTTTGCCTTGGCCTTTTGAGCGCCGGCCGGTGTTTTGGCTCTGGCATTCAGGGGCGTTCGCACTACTTTCGCCGTGGCCTGGGCCGGGTCGGGCAGGGCGATGAGGGTGTCCAGCAGCGCGTAGACGGAAAGCAGGCTTTCCTGCCCCAGCAGTTCCTTGAGCGTGCTGTACTGGGTTTCAATGGATCGGCTGATGGCGCCCACCAGGTTCTTGCTGTGGGTGGTCAGGTCGACATATACCTTGCGCTGGTCGCTGGAAAGGCGGTGCCGCACGATCAAGCCGTTCTGCTCCATGCGATCCAGTATTCCGCTAAGGCTGGGTGCAAGGATGCAGGACTCTTCCGCGACGCGGCCGGTTTCCATTTCCCCGAATTCATTGAGCACCCGGATCACGCGCCATTGCTGTTCCGTCAGGCCATGCTTTTTAAGGTCTTTACGAAAATAGCGCATGACCGACTCGCGCGCCCTCAGCAGGAGCATGGGCAGGTTGCGATGCTGGAATTTATTATTGTTCATTGCGTGGCGCGAGGCGGCGGGCGCTTTTGGGGTCGTAAAAACTCTACTTTAGCGCATGCGCCGCGGATTTTCGGAATAGTTAATGTATTAAATTGTTGAGCATGGTGCTGAACCCGGCATGTGCATGGTGGCTTTGAAAAAAATTCATATAAAACAAAATATTGCGCCAGACAAAAAATTCCATGGAATTCCATGGAAAGCCAATAAGTACCTCATTCGCGGTATAGAATTATTCGAGCCAGGAACTATACTTTCACAAAGCCGTGACAACGCGGCAAACCAGAAACTGGCTGCCCGCAACAGGGCGCGGAACAGGTTCATGCCTGCGTCCGGCGAGGCGGCAAGAGGTCATTGATCGGCCGAGCGGGAAACAGGCCCGCCGGCGAACCAAAGAACTAGGAGACAACCATGTTCCTGAAAAATACCTGGTATGTGGCCGGTTGGTCGCAAGAAATTACCGCCCAGTCCCCGCTTCCCCGCACGATTCTGGGTGTTCCCGTCGTATTGTGGCGCGATGCCCAGGGCAAGGTTTCGGCGCTGCCCGACCGCTGTCCGCATCGGGGCGCGCCGTTGTCCAAGGGGCGCATTGAGGGAAGCGAGCTGCGCTGCATGTACCACGGCATGAAGTTCGACGCGCAGGGCGCCTGTACTCATATTCCGGGACAAGAGCGTATTCCGCCCGGCGCCAACCTAAGCGGCTTTCCTGTTGTAGAGCGCAATAAATGGGTGTGGATCTGGATGGGCGAGGCCGACAAGGCCGATGCCAGCCTCATCCCCGACACATACTGGCTGGACAGCCCGCAGTGGCGCTACAAGCCCGGCGGCAATATGCATTACGACGTCAACTACCTGCTCATTGCCGACAATCTGCTGGACTTCTCGCACCTGCCTTTCGTGCACGAGAAAACCCTGGGCGGCAGCGCCGACTATGCCAATACCCGGGCCGATGTAAAGCGGCTGGACAACGGCTTGCGGGTCGAACGCTGGTTCATGGACGCGCCGCCCGCGCCCTTCGTCAAGGACCTGACGGGCTGGACGCAGAACGTCGACCGCTGGAACATCTACGACTTCGTCGTGCCGGGCGTTCTGCTCATGGATTCGGGCAGTGCGCCGGCCGGCGGCGGCGCCCGCGAAGGCAACCGCGAGGGAGGCGTGCAGTTCCGCAGCGCGCAGGCGCTGACGCCCGAAACGGAAACCAGCACCCATTATTTCTATTCCCAGGCGCATAACTTTGCCCTGGACGATCCATCCGTTACCGAAAAACTGCACGCCACGGTAGTGGCCGGCTTCAAGGAAGACTGGGAAATGATTCACGCCCAGGCCCATACGCTGTCGCTCGATCCCGGCTTCAAGATGATGCCGCTGAACGTCGACAACGCGCTGGGGCACTTCCGCTGGCTGATGGGCAGGCTTATTTCGACAGAACAAACCGTGGCTCGCGCCGCTTAGGAGACTACCATGTCCTTACCTCCCGCCCCCGTTTTGCAGGCGCTCAAGAAAAGCTCCTCCAGCATGGCCAACCGCAGCACGCCTTTCGTCTACAACGAATGGTATGTCGCCGCGTTTTCCAGCGAAGTCACCCGCGAATTCCTGCCGCGCATCCTGCTTGAAAAGCGCGTCGTCCTGTTCCGCACCGAGGCCGGCGAAGCCGTGGCCTTGTCCGATCGTTGCGCGCACCGGGCCTATCCGCTGTCGCTGGGCAAGCTGGAGGGCGACACCATCGTCTGTGGCTATCATGGCTTTCGCTTCAACGCCGAAGGCGATTGCATCGATGTGCCGTCGTCCGCCAAATGCCCGCGCGACCTGGGCGTGGCCCGCTACCGCGTGGTCGAGCGCGGGCCGCTGGTGTGGATCTGGATGGGCAACCCCGACGAGGCCGACGAGTCGCGCCTGGTCGAGCAGGAATGGCTAAGCGAAGCCAACTGGGCAAAATCCAGCGGCTATTTCGAGCTGCAGTCCAACTACATCAGCATGCACGAGAACCTGCTCGATCTTACGCATTTGTCGTTCCTGCACGCCAATACCTTCGGCACACCCGACTACGCCAAGGCGGCGTTCAAGTCCGAGATCAACGATGGCTATTTTGCACTGTATCGCGACGTGGTTCCCACCACGCTGCCGCCGCTGTGGGCCAAGCCCACCGGGCTGGAAGGCTGCACCACCGCTGCGCGCATCGTGAAGTCCGAGTTCAAGTCGCCGGCCTTCCACCAGGTCAACGTCAGCTTCTACGACAACAAGCTGCCCGAGGCGCAGCGTGCGGTTTCGCGCATCAAGACCGCGCATATTCTTACACCGCAAACGCATTCGAGCTGCCATTACTTCATTGTGCACGGCCGCGACTTCGGCCTGGAAGACGACAGCATCACGCAGTTCATGCACGAAAACCTGTTCGAGGCGTTCAACGAGGACGTCGAAGGCATGGCGGCCCTGGAGCAAGTCTGGCAAACCACGAGCCCCGACGATATGTACGAGATTTCCGTCGGGGCGGACGGCCCCTCGGTGGCCATGCGCCGCTACATCAAGCAGCGCGCCGATGCCGAAGGCCTGGCGAAGGCCGCCGAACCAAAGGTGGTCAGCGCCCCGGTTCGCAAGGAAGCCACCGTTTGACCGCATGAGCGCGCGCCCGCCCTATCGCGAGCTGGGCCGTCTTGTCGACAGCATCGGCAACGACGGTTTTGCCGCGGCCGTGTTCGAGCTGATGTACGCGGCGGTGGGGGCGGATCACGTGGTGGCGCATCTGGTGGGGCGCGATCACATCCTGGGCCTCTTCACCCACGGCCTGCTTTCCGCGCGCATCGCCAATACCATCAACCAGCGCTATCTCGAGCGCTATCACATGCTGGATAAAAGCGTGTCGTCGTTCCGCGAACTGGGCGACGACGAGCCGGTGGTCACCCGCTTCGACCAGCGTCTCAACGCCTCGCCGACCTACAGCGCCTTCTTCTTCGAAAGAACCGGCTTGTGCGACAAGCTCTCGGTGGTCAGCAACCACAGCGAGGGCATGGCGTTCTGCAATCTGTACCGGCTGGATGCCAGCGGCAAATTCAGCAAGAAAAACCTGCTGGACGCCCAGGCCCTGGCGCCGGTGCTCATGGCCGCCATCTGGCAGCACGTGGGCCGCATCGGCCAGGCCAGCCTGCCCACCATGAAGACACTGGCCGAGCCTTACGCGGCCGAGCGGCACGCGCTGCAAACATTATCGAGGCGTGAAATGCAGGTGTGCCAGCGTTTGCTGGCCGGGGCCAGCAACGAAGGCGTGGCCCTGGATCTTTCCATCAGCACGCACACGGTCAGGACGCTTAGAAAACGTGTCTACAAGAAACTGCAGGTCAACTCTCTGAGTGACCTGTACGCCAAGTACATGAATGCCATGTCGGCGATGGTCAGCGGGCAATGACGCCGGCCGCGAGTCGCGGCCGGGGCGGCCCGCCTGCTCCGGCAGGCTGCCATGGTGCCGTTCTGGGGCCTACATGCCGCCCATGGCCAGGTATTTGAGCTCCAGGTAGTCGTCCAGGCCGTGGCGCGAGCCTTCGCGGCCCAGGCCCGAGTTCTTGATGCCGCCGAACGGCGCGACCTCGGTGGAGATCAGCCCCGTGTTGATGCCGACCATGCCGTATTCCAGCGCTTCGGAAACGCGCCACTGGCGCGCTGAATCGCGGGTGTACATATAGGCGGCCAGGCCGAACTCGGTGTCGTTGGCCATGGCCACGGCCTGCTGCTCGTCGTCGAAGCGGAACAGCGGGGCGACGGGCCCGAATATTTCCTGCTTGGCGACGTCCATGGCGGGCGTAACGCCGGTAAGCACCGTGGGTTCGAACCATAAACCGCCCAGGGCGTGGCGCTTTCCGCCGGTGGCAATGCCGCCGCCCTTGGCGACGACGTCGGCGATCAGGCGTTCGGCCTTCTGCACGGCGGCTTCATTGATGAGCGGGCCTTGAACGACGCCGTTTTCCAGGCCGTCGCCGACCTTCAGTTGGCGGGCGGCTTCGGCCAGCTTGCGGCTGAAGGCGTCGTAGATGCCGGCCTGCACCAGGAAGCGGTTGGTGCAGACGCAGGTCTGGCCTGAGTTGCGGTATTTGGAGGCAATGGCGCCCTGTACGGCGGCGTCCAGGTCGGCGTCGTCGAAGACGATGAACGGCGCGTTGCCGCCCAGTTCCAGCGACAGTTTCTTGACGGTGGGCGCGCATTGGGCCATGAGCAGGCGACCGACTTCGGTGGAGCCGGTGAACGAAAGCTTGCGCACGACGGGGCTGGAGGTGAGTTCGCCGCCGATGGCGCGCGGATCGCCCGTGACGATGTTGAGGACGCCGGCCGGCAGTCCCGCGCGTTCGGCCAGTTCGGCCAGGGCCAGCGCCGAAAGAGGCGTGAGCTCGGCGGGCTTGACCACCATGGTGCAGCCGGCGGCCAGCGCCGGCCCGGCTTTGCGGGTGATCATGGCCGCCGGGAAGTTCCAGGGCGTGATGGCCGCGCATACGCCGACGGGCTGCTTGACGGCCAGCAGGCGTTTATCGGGGAACGGCGAGGGGATGATTTCGCCGTAGGCGCGCTTGCCTTCTTCGGCGAACCATTCGATGAACGACGCCGCGTAGGCGATTTCGCCTTTGGACTCGGCCAGGGGCTTGCCTTGTTCCAGCGTCATGAGGCGCGCCAGGTCGTCCTGGTGCTGCATCAGCAGCTGGAACCAGCGCTGCAGGATGCGGGCGCGTTCGGCGGCCGTTTTGGCTTTCCAGGCCGGCAACGCTTGTTCGGCGGCCTGGATGGCGCGGCGGGTTTCGTCGGCGCCGGCCAGCGGCACGCTGGCGATGGCCTGGCCGGTGGCGGGGTTGAGGACATCGAGGCGGGCGCCGTTGTCGGCGTCCTGCCATTGGCCGTTTATATAGCAGCGCTGGCGGAACAGGGCGGGGTCGGCAAGCTGCGGGGCATGGAGTTCGGTCATGATCAGTAGCCCGCGCCGGCGGCGCGCACCGATTGGGGGCGCACGCTGTTGATCAATTTGGTGGCCGCGCTGCGCAGCAGGCCGGTATCGGCGCCCAGGGCCAGGAAGCTGGCGCCGCTGGTCTGGAAGGATTCGACCATGGCGGGGTCGGCGCAGAACACGCCGGCCGCCTTGCCGGCGGCCGTGATGCGCTTCAGCGCCTGTTCCACGGCGGCCTTGACCTCGGGGTGGCCGGGCTGGCCCAAGTGACCCATGGAAGCGGCCAGGTCGGACGGGCCGATGAACACGGCGTCCACGCCTTCGACGGCGGCGATGGCATCCAGGTTTTCCAGGGCCGTGCGCGATTCGATCTGCACGATGAGGCAGGTGTTGGCTTCGACTTGGGCGAAGTAGTCGGGCACGGCGTTCCAGCGCGAGCCGCGTTCCAGGCCGGTGCCGACGCCGCGTATGCCTTTGGGGGGGTAGTGCATGGCGCTGACGATGGCGCGCGCCTGTTCGGCGTTGTCCACCATGGGAACCAGCAGGGTTTGCGCGCCCACGCCCAGCAACTGCTTGATGAGCGCGGCGTCGTGGTTGGCCGGGCGCACCAGGCACTGCACGGGATGGGGGGCCATGGCCTGCAATTGGCTTTGCACCAGGGGCACGTTGTTGGGGCCGTGCTCGGCGTCGATGAGCAGGAAGTCGTAGCCGCAGGTGGCCATGATTTCGGCGCTGATGGGATTGGCCAGGCCCAGGAAGAGGCCGAGTTGCGGCCGGCGCTCGGCCAGCGCCTGCTTGAAGGTGTTGCGGGGCATATCCATGAATGAGGTTCCTGCTTTGCGTTTAGACGAATCGGAAGGCGATCTGGCCCAGCGTGCCGTAGTCGGCCTGGAAGGTATCGCCCTGCTTGGCGCCGACGGGCCGCGTGAACGAGCCGCCCAGGACGACGTCGCCCGCATTGAGCTGTTCGCCGTAGGGCGCGATTTTATTGGCCAGCCAGGCAACGCCGTTGGCCGGGTGGTTGAGCACGCCGGCGGCCAGGCCGGTTTCCTCGATGACGCCGTTGCGGTAGAGCATGGCGCCCACCCAGCGCAGGTCGACGCTGTCGGGCCGCACGGGCAGGCCTCCCGTGACGATGCCGGCGTTGGCGGCAAAGTCGGAAATGGTGTCGAAGACCTTGCGCGGAGCTTTGGTGTCGCGGTCGAACTGTTCGATGCGGGCGTCGATGATTTCCAGCGCGGGGGTGACGTATTCCGTGGCGGCCAGCACGTCGAATATGGTAATGCCCGGCCCCTTGAGGGGTTTGCCCAGAACAAAGGCCAGCTCCACCTCGACGCGCGGGGCGATGAAGCGTGAGAACGGAATGTCGCTGCCTTGCTCGAAGAACATGTCGTCCAGCAGCGGGGCGTAGTCGGGTTCGTCGATCTGCGACGACTGCTGCATGGCGCGGGAGGTCAGGCCGATTTTGCGGCCCTTGACGATGCGGCCTTCGGCCAGCCGCAGCTTGACCCATTCGCGCTGTATGGCGTAGCCGTCCTCGATGGTCATTTCGGGGTGGGCCTGGGAAAAATGGCGCACCTGGGTGCGGGTTTTTTCAGCCTGGTTCAGTTGCTGGGCCAGGGCCTTGATGGTGCTTTCAGGGAGCATGTTTTTTCCGGTGTTATTTTTGCTCGGCGGCGGCGCGGAACCGGGCGTGCAGGTTGTTGTGCTTCCAGGTGCCGGTTTCGCTGAACTCGGAGATTTCCAGCGACAGCGCCAGGCCCTGCTGCTCGTACAGCGGGGCGAAGTGCTCTTTCATGATTTCGAACAGGGCGTCGCCGGTGGATTTCTTGGTTTGCTCGCTGCGCCCCGCGGCGATTTTCAGGGCGCCGTGCACGAAGGCCGCTTCCTGGCTGCCGTCGCCGATGCAGTAGTCCTCGGCCGGCAGGGCCCGCACGCGGATGCCGCCGATGGGGTAGACGACCTTGCCGTCGTCGGTGCGCTGGGCGACGAGGCAGCGCGCCAGCTTGCCGCAAAGCGCCTTCATGTCGCTTTTCCGGCGGATGTCGGCGGAGTATTCAAGAGTAAGGTGGGGCATGGCGTTTTCCTAGACGTTGGCGGCGGACTTCAGCGGCGTGACCGGGAAGATGGCGTTGATCTGCCCGGTGCCCGAGCTGCCGAAGTAGGGAGTGATGATCTCCACCCCTTGATCGTAGTCCCGGCCGCCCAGCAGGCCCAGCAGCATGGCGGTGTCGTGCATGCCGCCTTCGCCCCAGCATTTCTCGTTGTACATGGGCAGCATGTCCAGGAAGGTGTTCCAGTCGCCTTGCTTCCACATTTCGACGACTTCGTGGTCGACTTTTTCGAGGAAGGGGTTGAAGACCTTGTGCATGTATTCGGGGGCCGTGCCGTTGGTGGCGAAGTGGTGCGAGAGCGAGCCGCTGGCGAACACGGCCACGGTGCCGTCGTAGTGCTCTTCGATGGCCTTGCGCACGGCCAGGCCGAAGCGGGCGCTTTCCTGCAGGTCGTGCCACATGCACCAGCCCGAGACGCTGACGACCTTGAAGTGCTGGTCGGCGTTCATGTAGCGCATGGGAACCAGGGTGCCGTATTCCAGCTCCAGCGTGGTGTCGGTGTGGGCCCGGCTGACCACGCCCATTTTGTTGGCGGTGTCGGCGATGATTTTGCCGAGCTCTGGATTGCCCGGGTATTCGTAGGGCAGGTTCTTGATGAAATGGGGCAGTTCGTTGCTGGTGTAGACGCCCTTGAAATTGGGCGCGCAGTTGATGTGGTATTCAGAATTGACCAGCCAGTGCACGTCGAAGACGACGATGGTGTCGACACCCAGCTCGCGGCAGCGCCGGCCGATTTCGTAGTGGCCGTCGATGGCCGCCTTGCGGCACCCTTTGTGCGGGCCGTCCAGCTCGGACAAATACATCGACGGAACGTGTGTGATTTTTGCTGCCAGTGCAAGCGTACCCATGATATGTCTCTCTGTGATCGTTGTGTGCCGGTTGCCGCGCGCCTAGACGCCCCAGCGCGGAATGGGGTGGCTGCCGTACGACAAGCACACGTTCTTGGCCTCGGCGAAGACTTCGAAGCTGTAGTGGTTGCCTTCGCGGCCCGTGCCCGAGGCCTTGACGCCGCCGAAGGGCTGGCGCAGGTCGCGCACGTTCTGGCTGTTGATGAACACCATG
>CALMPB010000286.1 GCA_937871985.1 uncultured Burkholderiaceae bacterium | reverse complement strand
CCGCCTCTTCGCCCGCCTGCCAGCCTCCGCCCAAGGCGGCGATCAATTGCACGCTGGCCACCAGCCTATCGGCGTTCATGGACAAGGCCGAACGCTCGGCGCTCAGCGCCGTGGCTTCAACCTGAACCACGCTCAGGTAATCGATCATGCCGGCGTTGTACTGGTTAAGGGTAAGACGCAGCGATTCGCGGGCCGCCTCGAGCGCCCGGTTCTGCGCCTGCTGTTCCTGGCCCAGCACATGCACCTGCACCAGGTAATCCTCGACCTCGCGCATGGCCGTCAGCACGGTAAGGCGGTAAGACGCCACCTGCGCATCGTAGGCGGCGCGGGCCTGGTCGACCTGCGCTTGCCGCGCCCCGCCGTCGAACAGCGTCAGGGCCAGCGACGGCCCCAGCGACCAGAAGTTGAAAGGCGCGGTCAGCCACTGCGCCCACTGGCCGCTGCGATAGCCGCCTTGCGCGCTAAGCGTAAGGTCGGGAAACCACGCCGCCTGGGCCACGCCGATCTTGGCATTGGCTTCGGCCGTGCGGCGTTCCGCGGCGGCCACGTCGGGGCGGCGCTGAATCAAGACGGAAGGCACGGCAACCGGTATGTCGGGCACCGTCACCGTGTTTTTTTCGGACTTCAGGGTGAATGCCGAAGGCGTCTTGCCCACCAGCACGGCCAGAGCGTGCTCCAGTTGCGCACGCTGCCAGTTCAAGGCCAGTTGCTGAACCTTGGCGTTTTCCAGCTGGGTGCGCGCCGCCGCGACGTCGGACTGGCCCACCATACCGACAGCCAGGCGATCCTGGGTTGTCTTGAGCGAACGCTCGTAGGCCGCCACGGTCTGCTCGTAAAGACGCTTTTCGGCATCCAGCGCCCTGAGCTGGAAATAGCTTTGCGCCAGAGTCGACTGCATGCTCAGGCGCGTGTTGGCCAGGTCGGCGGCGCTGGCCTGCTCGCCGGCGCGGTTCGACTCGACATCGCGCCGCACCTTGCCCCATAAATCGGGCTCCCAGCTGACGCTGCCCGTCAGGGCATATTGATTGCTGGCGCCGTTGCCGTTGCCCGAGAAACTCGACCCCGACGAGCTCGACGAGCCGCTGCCCGAGCCCGAACGGGACATCGAGGCATCCACCCCCACAGTCGGGAAAAACGCCGACCTGGCCGACTGCACCAGGGCCTGGGCCTGGCGGTATTGCGCCTCGGCCTGCGCAATCGACAAATTGGAAGCCAGCAATTCGTCCATCAGACGATCCAGCTCGGGGTCTTCGTACAGCTTCCACCAATCGCCACGCAAGGCCGCATCGCGCGGGACGGCGCGAATCCAGCCCTCGCTTTCCTTGTAGCTGGTTCCTACGTCGACGGCGGGCCGCTGGTAATCCGGCCCGACCGCGCATCCGCCAAGCAGCGCCAACGCCAGCAAACCCGCCGCATAGGGCCGCAGCCGCTTGATTCTGGTTCTTGTTTTCATGCTCATAGTGCGTATTTCAATATTGCCGTCGTCCGGCGCCGTTAACATTATCGCCACAGGCTATGGCTGCTCGGAGGCCAGCCGCCTGCGATCCGCGCGCCGCTGGCGGCGTCGATTGACCCATATGCCGAAGCGATCCAGATACAGATACACCACCGGCGTCGTATACAGCGTAAGAATCTGGCTAAGAATGAGCCCGCCGACGATGGTAATGCCCAGCGGCCGGCGCATCTCGACCCCGGCCCCCGAAGCCAGCACCAGCGGCAAAGCGCCGAACAGGGCGGAAACCGTGGTCATCATGATGGGACGGAAACGGATCAGGCACGCCTCGTAGATGGCGTCGCGCGACGACAGCTTGCGCTCGCGTTCGGCCTGCAGCGCAAAATCCACCATCATGATGGCGTTCTTCTTGACGATGCCGATCAGCAGGAACACCCCGATCAGGGCAATCAGCGAAAACTCCTGGCCCAGCGCGATAAGCGCGAGCAGCGCGCCGATGCCCGCCGACGGCAGGGTCGAAAGTATGGTGATGGGATGCACATAGCTTTCGTACAACATGCCCAGCACGATATACATGGTGACCAGCGCCGCCAGAATCAGCCAGGGCTGCTGCGACATCGATTGCTGAAGGGCCTTGGCCGCGCCCTGGAAGGTGCCCTGGATCTCGGTGGAGGGCATGCCCGTGCGCGCCACGGCGTTCTGGATGGACTGCGTGGCCCGATCCAGCGTCACGCCCGGCGCCAGGCTGAACGATATCGACTCGTCGGCGAACAGCCCCGTATGCCGCACGCTGAGCGGTGCGGTGCCGCTTTCGAAACGGGTGAAGGCCGACAGCGGCACGCGGTTGCCGTCCGCCGTTACGACCTGCACTTTCTTGAGCGACTCGGCGTCCTGGGCATCGCGCTGATTCACCGCCATCACCACATGGTATTGATTCAAGGGGCCGTAAATGACCGACACCTGGCGCTGGCTGAATGAATTGTTCAGTGTCGACGAAATGAGCGACATGTCGACGCCCAGGCGCTTGGCCGCATCCCGGTCGATGAGCATATTGATGCGCCTGCCTTTGTCCTCGACGTCGCTGTCCACGTCGACCAGCTCGGGCAAGGCCAGCATGGCCTGCTGCACCTTGGGCAGCCATTTCTTCAGCAGATCGAGGTCGCTGCCAAGCAGGCTGTAATCGTAGGATGCCGAGCCCTGCTGCCCGCCAAGGAAAATATCCTGCTGGGGAACCAGGGTGAGGCGCGCGCCCGGCACGTTCAGGAACTTGCCGCGCAGACGATTCACCACGTCGTTGGCGCTTACCTTGCGCTCGGCAAGGGGCTTGAGCTGGATCATCAGAAAACTGCTGTTGCTGCCCCCGCGCCCGCCCGCAAAGCCGGTCACGCTTTCAATGGCCGGATCCTTCAGGAGAATATTGCGGAACTGCACCAGCTTGGGCCGCATGGCATAGAACGAGGTGCCCTGGTCGACCCGGAAGAACCCCAATAGCTGGCCGGTGTCCTGCTGGGGGAAAAAGCCCTTGGGCACGGCGGTATACAAGTAGATATTCAAGCCCACCGTGGCCAGCAGCAACAGCATCATGATGCGGCCGTGCGCCAGGGCCCAATCCAGCGACGTGCGGTAGCCGCGCCAGAACCGCTCGCCCACCGACCGCGCCAGCCAGCGCAACACGCCCGAACGCCGCGGCTTGGCGGGCCGGAACTTGAGAAGCCGCGCGCACATCATGGGCGTGAGGATAAGGGACAGCAGCAGGGACACCATGATGGTGGCCGACAGCGTAATGGCGAATTCCCTGAACAGCCGTCCCACGATGCCGCCCATGAGCAGGATGGGAATGAACACCGCCACCAGCGACAAGCTCATGGCCACCACCGTAAAGCCAACCTCCTTCACGCCGCGCATGGCCGCGCGCAGGGGCGGCACGCCCCGTTCCACGTGCCGCATGATGTTCTCGAGCACCACGATGGCATCGTCCACCACGAATCCGGTAGCCACGATCAGCGCCATCAGCGAAATGGTGTTCAGCGTGAACCCGAACCACCACATCAGGCTGAACGTGGTGATCAGCGAAGCCGGCACGACGATGATGGGAATCAAGGCGGCGCGCCAATCGCGCAGGAACAGCAGCACCACCAGAACCACCAGCACCACGGCGATGATCAAGGTGATTTCCGCTTCGTGCAGCGAAGCGCGGATGCTGGGTGTGCGGTCCTGCGCCACGGAAAGCTTCACCTGGGCCGGCAGCATGGCCTGGAAGCTGGGGATCTGGGCGCGGATGGCGTCGACGGTTTCGATGACGTTGGCATCGGGCTGGCGCCGGATGATGAGCAGGACGGCGGTTTTGTCGTTGAAGAAACCAACGTTGTAGACCTCTTCGACCGAATCCTCCACCGTGGCAATGTCCTTCAGGCGCACCGGCGAGCCGTCCTTCCAGGCGATGATCAGCGACTGGTACTGCGCCGCGCGGTTCATCTGCCCGCCCGAACTGATCGTCCAATGATAGCGGTCGTTCTCCACGGCGCCGTTGGGCCGCATGGTATTGGCATTGGACAACGCCGTGCGCACCGTATCCAACGGAATGCCGGCGGCCACCAGCGCCTGCGGATTCAGGCTGACCCGTATGGCCGGCAGCGAACTGCCGCCCACATCCACCTCGCCCACTCCCTGCACTTGCGCGAGCTTCTGGGCCAGCACGGTGGAAGCCAGGTCGTACAACTGGCCCTGGGTCTGGGTTTCGGAGGTCAGCGCCAGCACCATGACGGGGGCGGAATTGGGGTTGACCTTGTTGTAGGTGGGGTTGTTGCGCAAGCTGGACGGCAGCATGGTGCGCGCCGCGTTGATGGCCGCCTGCACGTCGCGCGCCGCGCTGTTGATGTCGCGGCTCAGGTCGAACATGAGCGTTACGCGGGTCGAGCCCTCGGTGCTGCGCGACGTCATGTCGGTAACGCCGGCTATCGACCCCAGGGCCTGCTCCAGCGGCGTGGCCACGCTGGACGCCATGGTTTCCGGGCTGGCGCCCGCCAGCCGCGCCGAAACCGAGATCATCGGGAAATCGACTTGCGGCAGCGGCGCCACCGCAAGCAGCCTGTACGCCAGCACGCCGGTAAGCACCATGCCAAGACACAGCAAGGTGGTCGCCACCGGCCTCAGGATGAACAGGGCGAAAAACCTCATGGCGACGCCTCGTTGCCGGCCGGCGTGGAAGCCGTCCTGGCCTTGACCCGGCGCGCGATGCGGTCAAACATCAGGTAAATGACCGGTGTCGTGAACAAGGTGAGCAGCTGGCTGCACAGCAGGCCGCCCACCATGACCAGGCCCAGCGGCTGGCGCAGTTCGGATCCGGCTCCGGTGGCCAGCATCAGGGGAATGGCGCTGAACAGCGCGGCCAGCGTCGTCATGAGTATGGGGCGGAACCGCAGCAGCGCCGCTTCGTGGATGGCCGCGCGCGGCGACAGGCCGCGATGCCGCTGGGCGTCGAGCGCAAAGTCGATCATCATGATGGCGTTCTTCTTGACGATGCCGATCAGCAGGATGATGCCGATGATGCCTATCATGTCCAGTTCGCCGCCCACCAGCAGCAAGGCCAGCAAGGCCCCAATGGCCGCGGACGGCAAAGTGGAAAGAATGGTGATGGGATGAATATAGCTTTCGTACAGAATGCCCAGCACGATGTACATGGCAACCACCGCCGCCAGCAACAGCCATAGCGTGCTGCTCAGCGAGGCCTGGAAAGCCCTGGCCGCGCCCTGGTAGCTGGTTTCGATGGAGGCCGGCATGTTCAGCTTGGCCTCGGCCTGCGCAATGGCGTCGACGGCGCTCGACAACGCCGCGCCCTTGGCCAGGTTGAACGAGATGGTGGCCGCCGGAAACTGCCCCAGCCGTTCGACGGCAAGCAGGGTGCTGGTTTCCTGAACCTTGGCGATGCTGGTCAGGGGAACCGGCGCGCCGGTGGAGGTTGCCACATAGATCTGCGACAACGCGGCCGGATCCTGCCTGAAGCGCGGCGCGACCTCGAGCACGACCCGGTATTGCGTGGATTGCGTGAAAATGGTGGAAATCAGCCGCTGCCCAAAAGCGTCGTAAAGCGCCTCGTCGATGGTGGAGTTGGTAATGCCCAGGCGGGCCGCCGCATCGCGGTCTATGCTTAGCACCGTTTGCAGCCCATTGCTCTGCAGGTCGTCCGTCACCTCGGACAATTGCGGAAGCTGATTCAGGGCCGCCACCAGCTTGGGCACCCATTCGACCAGATTGGCGCTGTCCGGATCCGACAGCGTCATCTGGTATTGCGTGCGACTGATGCGGTCTTCCACGCTAAGATCCTGCACCGGCTGCATGAACACCTGAATATCCGGCAGTTTCTTCAACTGGGCATTCAACCGTTCGATAATGGTTTGCGCGTTGTCGCTGCGCTCGCTCACGGGCTTCAGGGCGATCTGCATGCGCCCGGTATTGAGCGTGGAATTGGTGCCGTCTATACCAATGAACGACGACACCGCCTCGACGCCCGGATCCTTCAATATGGCGTCCACCGCCTGCTGCTGGCGCTTCGCCATGGAGCTGAAGGAAACGGTTTGCGGCGCCTGGCTGATGGCCTGGATGAGCCCGGTGTCCTGCTGCGGGAAGAAGCCTTTGGGCACGACAAGATACAGCAAGGCCGTTACGACGAACGTGCCCAGCGCCACCCACAGCGTGATGCGCTGATGGGACAGCACGACCCGCAGGCCCTGGTCGTACTTGTGAATCAGCCAGTCTATGAATTCTCCCATCTTGCGCTGAAAACGCCCGTATTTCATTTCGGACTCGGGCCGCAGGAGGCGCGAGCACATCATGGGGGTCAAGGTCAGCGAGATGACCAGCGACAGCAGAATCGCCACGGCCAGCGTGATGGCGAATTCGCTGAACAGACGGCCGATGACATCGCTCATGAACAACAGCGGGATGAGCACGGCGATCAGGGACAGGGTTAGCGACACCAGCGTGAAGCCGATCTGCGACGCGCCCTTCAAGGCCGCCTGCAAGGCGGTTTCGCCCGCTTCGATGTAGCGCGCGATGTTTTCGATCATGACGATCGCGTCGTCGACCACGAAACCCGTGGCGATGGTCAGGGCCATGAGAGTCAGGTTGTTCACGCTGAAGCCGGCCAGATACATGATGGCGAACGTGCCGACCAGCGACAACGGCACGACCACGCTGGGAATGAAGGTGGCCCGCCAGCTGCGCAGGAACACAAACGTGACGAGCACCACCAGGAAAATCGCCAGCATCATTTCGTACTGCACGTGATTGACCGAATCGCGTATGGTCTGCGTGCGGTCGGCGGCGACGCTGACATCCACGCCCACCGGCAAGGACTGCTTGAGCGAAGGCAGCATGGCCTCGACCCGGTCGACCACGTCGATGACGTTGGCGCCGGGCTGGCGCTGGATGTTCAGCAATATGGCCGGCGTGGCGCCTATCCAGGCCGCCTGGTTGATGTTCTCGGCATCCTGAACCGCCGTGGCCACGTCCTTGAGCCGCAGGGGCGCGCCGTTTTCGTAGGAGATGATCAGGTTTTCGTAGTCCGGAACCGAACTGAGCTGATCGTTGGCATTGATGGTGGTGGAACGCAGGGGCCCATCCAGATTGCCCTTGGGCTGGTTGACGTTGGCGCCGGTGATGGCGGTGCGCAGGTCGGCCAGCGTCAGGTTATGCGCCGCCAGCGTCTTGGGATTCGCCTGGATGCGCACGGCCGGCCGCTGGCCGCCCGCTATGCTTACCAGACCCACCCCCGACACCTGCGACAGCTTCTGGGCGACGCGAACGTCGATCAGGTCGCGCACCTGGTACAAGGGCAGCGTGGGCGAGGTGATGGCCAGGCTGATGACCGGCGTATCGGCCGGATTGACCTTGTTGTAGATGGGCGGCGACGGCAGATCGCTGGGCAGCAGGTTGGAGGCGGCATTGATCGCGGCCTGCACCTCCTGCTCGGCCACGTCCATGGGCAGGCTGAGGTCGAACTGCAGCGTGATCATCGAGGCGCCGCCCGAACTGGTCGACGTCATCTGGCTCAAGCCCGGCATCTGGCCGAACTGGCGCTCCAGCGGCGACGTCACCAACGCCGTCATGACGTCGGGGCTGGCGCCCGGATACAAGGTGGAAACCTGAATGGTGGGGTAATCCACTTCGGGCAGGGCCGAAACCGGCAACAGCTTGTAGGCCAGGAACCCCGCAATCAGCAGGGCCACCATGGCCAGCGTGGTGGCGACCGGGCGAAGTATGAAAATGCGCGAAAGATTCACAGGGCCCGCCTATCGCCGACGCGAACGGGGCCCCGCGGGCACCTTGCTGGCGGCCTCCGCGGCTTTCTTGGCAACCTCCGCCTGCGATTCGGGTGTGACCACTTCGATCTCGGCGCCCTCGCGCAGCCTGTCCACGCCGTCGGTCACCACCTTCTGCCCCGACTTCAGGCCGCTGGTGATGGCCACGCGCCCTTCATCGATGGCGCCGGGCACCACCGGCTGGATATGCACCTTGTCGTCGTCGTTGACGACGTAGACGAACGGGCCGATGGATCCCTGCTGCAGGGCCTCGACCGGAATGACGACGGCCTGCGGCTCGGTGCTGACCAGCAGCCGCACATTCACGAACTGGTTGGGAAACAAAGCGTCATCGTCGTTGGCGAACTTCGCCTTGAACTTGACCGTGCCGGTGGCGACATCGATCTGGTTATCCACGGAAACCAGCTCGCCGGTCGCCAGCTTGTTGGTGTCGCCCCTGTCGTAGAGGTCGACGCGCAGTGTCTTGCCGTCATGCATTTGCGCAAGCACCATGGAAAGCTGCGATTGCGGCAAAGTGAATACGGTTGAAATCGGCTGGGTTTGAGTGATGACCACCAGCCCGTCGGTGCTGGATGCGGAGATCAGGTTGCCCTGATCCACCACCCTCAACCCCAGGCGGCCGCTGATCGGCGCGGTAATGCGCGTAAAGCTCAATTGCAGGCGGGCGCTGTCCACGGCGGCCTGATCGCTTTTCTGCGAGCCCAGATATTGCTGCACCAGGGAGGCCTGCGTATCGACCTGCTGCTTGGCGATGGAGCTCTGCTTGTACAGCAATTGATACCGTTGCAGGTCGCGGCGGGCGTTTTCCAGCAGCGCCTGGTTCTGCTTCTGCTGCCCGATGGCCTGATCCAGCTGCACCTGATAGGGACGCGGATCGATCTGCGCAAGCAGGTCGCCCTGCTTCACCTTTTGCCCGTCCGCGAAGGCGACCTTCTGCAGCTCGCCGTCGACCCGGCTGCGCACGGTAACCGTGTTGTAGGCAGTGACCGTGCCGATGGCTTTCAGGACGATATTGATGGGGGCCGTTTCCACCGGCGCGATCTTGACCGGTACTTTTGCACCCGCCATGACCGGCCCGCCCCGCCTGCCGAATGTTTTTTGCGCACTGCCAATGCTGGTCAATTTGCCCGAGACCCAATACGCGCCCCCCGCCAGCACGGCCAGAATAATAAGGCCCACCGCCCATTTCCGGGCTCGCGGGTGTCGGTTCAGTGCGAAGCCAGGTTCGGGCATACGCGTTTCTCCATCTTGTCATTACGCAACGCCGCTATTTTCCCCGATTCGCCCCCAAGCTGCCAAAAAAAATGCATACCCTGAAATAGGCCGCAACAACTTCCTGCCCCGCTGGGCGAATCCGCCGCCGGAACAGGCATGCAGGGGTGCGATTGATTTGCCGCCGCCCGAGCCGACCGGCCCGGGCGCCCAGGCAGGCCCCTTGGCATCGGGCAAACAGCGCGCTATACGTTGCAGCGCGCCAGCCTGAAGGGAATATTGCGTGTCACGGGCTGGGGCTTGAGGTCGTTGTCCTGGGTGGAAAACCGCACCCAGATCACGTATTTATTGGCGCTGGTTTCCGGGAACACGCCCAGGTCGGCATCGACCCATACCCGCAAAAGCTGGAAGGTCTTTCCGGTGAGCATTTCCTGGTAGGCCCCTTGCGGAGCCTCGAGCGAAACGACTTCGCTGGATTCGCGCAGCAGGCGCAGCACCAAGGCCAGGCCCTTGTACAAGGCCCAGAAGGGCTCGATCCAGGTTTTCAGGTCGTTGACCCGCACCTCGTGCGGTTTGATTTGCCAGGCATAGAAGGAAGGAATGTCGGCCGGAGACGACCCTCCCGGCACCGAGAGACGGCCGCGCAGGCTGGCCAGCCATTCGTTGTCGCGCAGTACCTGACCTATGCGCCCCTGCGCGCCAAGCTCCGCGGACACCGTCTGCAGCTCGGCCACGATTTTATCCAGCGCCTGGACGTCGACGCCCGGATGCTGGCGCAGCCCATTGCAGGCCACGCGCTGGCGCTCCAGGTCTTGCAGCACGGATCCGCGCAGATCGGTGCGGTCGGAGATTTCCAGCAGGTCGAACAAGGTGGCCAGCGCGATTTGATGGTGATTGACGTTATCGCCGTCCGCAAAGAAAAACAGCCGCCCAAAGAGGTGCTCGACCCGCAGCAGGGTCCGGACTCGTTCGTTGCATGGGTACTCGTAAAGAATCACGCGACCAGTAACCTTTTAATGATTAGCTCATAGTTAATG
>CALMPB010000285.1 GCA_937871985.1 uncultured Burkholderiaceae bacterium | reverse complement strand
CACCTTGTTTTACCTGTGGATGAGGCAGAGATCTTCCTAAGATTGTCATAGCGGTAAAATTTGCTCGCCGGGCGCACCACACAATAAATCAACCAATCAAGCTTCTTGAGTCAACTTTGAAAATAAAGAGCCATCAATAATCCGAAAGCCTGCATCGACCGCTTCGCTGGCCGCACCCGAGGTAAAATTCGTAGTGGTAATAATCATGCCGCGACTCGAGCGAGTAGCTCCCCGGTCCACTCGCGTTATCGCCCCTACCAGCTCTCGGACAACCTCTGGCCCAATAGGCCTGTGCAGAGACCAACACTTGCATTGGACTACCCAAGAATTGCCATCAGCATCTACGGCAAAGAGATCGACGCCCCCGTCGCCGTCGCGCTGAGCAGCCTGGTGGATGACTTTCATTCCCTCTTGCTCCAGCAGCTTCGCGCACGCCTTCTCAAACTCGAACCAAGCAGGCCGAGTGCCTTCTGGCACCTCTGCAACCTCTTCGAATATCATGCGCGAAGCCGAACGGCTGCGGTAAGTCCGGATCTGCTCCTCCTGCGCTTTTGTGCCGCGCTCGTGGGGCCTGACAAAGGTAAAACCCTCTGGCAACGCAACCCCATACCGTTGAGCGAGAAAGCGCTGTGCAGCCGACGCACTACTAGCTCGCCGTACATGATGTGATACCGAATGGCGAGGTCGATGCTGACTGCCACCAGGGATAGCGCTGGCCTGGCCTACGCGCAGTCGGTTGTAGTGAACTCTCGGCAGATAAATGATGGTATTTACATTGCGTCCGGCAATACGTTTGCGCATTGGGCGAGAGCTGAAGACGCTATCGCGCTCTTCCACGACCAAGAAGTCGCGCACGGTTGCCGCCGCGATGAGCTGCAGGCTAACTCCTGCATCCTCGTTCCATACCAGATCACCACCATCATCTGGCTGGCGAACCAACTCAACCGACGAAATTCTAGGCTCACCCCGACCCAGACCAATAGCCACATGCAGGTAACGATCTCGCTCATCAAGAAAATGGCAAGAAAACTCACCTTCTTTCTCAAAAATACGCAAAGCTGAGAATGGGCCAAATTGAACCTGAACCCGAGCACCCCAGGGGATACTCCACAAGCGAGCCTCTTGTGCCTCACGTAAAAGCTCCGCAACACGTTCGGTGGCGTCATCCACCGATCCTTCCAAACGCACAGTGGTTAAAGCTTCGTTGACGACATCTAACGGGGCTGGTAGATCACTTGGGCCGAACCATTCTCCGGCATCCAGTAGATCGGCAAGTTGCATGCCTCCTCTCCACAGCGTTTCCAGATCCTCTCGTGGGCACGACTGATCCAGCGTGATGGTTTTCAACTCCAGCCGACTGAAGCCAGTGTTTTTTAGCCAAGGTCGCTTACGCCCCAATTCGGTAATGCGATTATCCAACAAAGCCGCCTCGCAACTAAATTGAAGCGCCTGAGCGAATTCGGGGTCTTCGATATCACGCAAGCAACTCATGAACTCGGCGGCAAAGGCATAGATCGCTTCTGGATCGTTCAGCGTCGATATGGCCGCCTCATGTGCCGTCTTCGCATCTGGGCTTGGCCCGGCCAAGGCAAGCGCCCAATCTCGCAAGGTAGGGTACTGATGCAGCAGAGTATCTAACGTGGATTTAGCAGAGTTAACGTTTATCCACCGACCGTCAGCGTCGACCAGGGGAGCAACACCGTCCAGTTCCTGACGCTCCTTGATCATCTGAATAAATCCGGCAGCGCGGGCTCGCTTGTGATGAAACCAGCGTGCCCAGTCAGTGATTTTTAAGTCTCGCAACTCAAGATCATCACTCCACGGTCCTCCTGTACCTAATGTCTTCCAAGCATCCCCAACAGAATCCGTCCATAGTGGAATTTCATTTCCCTCATCACGATCCTCCTCCTGGAAAGGCTCGTAGCGCTCATTCAATCGAGAATACGGAATTCCAGGCACAGGAAAAGTCCACTGCGCCTCCAATGCCTCGGTAGACCTGCGAATTAACTTCGAATCACCTCCACTGGTGAAGACCGCCTCGAACCAACCACTTCGTGAACCAGTAGGGTGCGCTATACAAACCCGGAATTTCCCAGATCGTCGAAACGCCTGCACAGTGGGGCCTTCGGCCATAGCCATCCAACGTGCATGAGGGCGAGGCTCTTTCAAGCCCATGAGGGTGAGGCTAAAAGGACAAGCCGGCGCTACATTCCAACGCCAGCCTAACAAGCCCATGCTGCCGGCCTCGCGATATCGACGTGGGCGTTTGTTGTCTTGCGTTACGACAACGAGCCACGGAACGAGATCTTCGCCTATACCAGAGGGGCCGAAATAGCACTGCCCGGTACTCGCACCAATGAACGGCTTAAGCATCTCTGTAAGCTCTGATAAAGGCACCGGTTCACACAGCGTCGGCTTACCAAAGGCTATCGGCAGACTTTTTTTCTTATTATCCTCATTGTTTAGTGGGGTGATCAGCATGCAAAATGAGTGATGAGAGCTATCTACGGAAAGTCGGGAACACTATATTGCGGCATCAGCCCAGCGTTACAAAAAGTATACTTTAAGATCCCGAGCGATGAGCACCGGAGATGCGCGACATGACAGCATCGAAATCAAAGTCAGCTTGGAATATGGGCTTGAAGTATCCCCGTTCTCCGTCAAAGACATATTCCGCACAACAGCAGGCGCCTTCCACTTCGCCACAATCCTCACATTCTGGATTACACGCCACAACCATCTGATCTATCGCATCCATGGGATCGCTCGAATCCATCAGATCGTCATATCCCAATTCAATAGCGCCATATTCGCCACGGGCAAAGCTCAATATGTCTTCAATATCCTCGAAATCCCAATTAGCTAGTGCGCGATATGCAGGCAGTAATACGACACGAGCATAATCGAACCGGTAGCCGTCAAGGATACAAAATACACGGTCGCCTTCCTGAACTAAACACTGGAAAGAGATCGATCCGTAATGCTGTTCGAGTTTCTCATACCGTTCAGGGTCAAGCCGAATATGCTTTAGCGCATTGTTGACGGCATCAATGAGCTCAATCTTCCTATTACTTATCCGCGCCCCGGGTACACTGAAAATCAGATCAAACTTTTTCACCAAATCGACCCTAGATTCCTTAATTCCGTCCGCACGGTGGACCGCCTGGATGTAGTCGACTGCATGTGCGATGAATAGATTGGCACCAAAGATCTGGTGCAATTCAACCTTCTCCGCATTGATATCGCATTGCAGCTGGCGCATTGCTGGTTTGAGGATTGCCTGAATGTACTGGCCGTAGTCTTCACAGGCTTGTTTTAGCTCAGGACTGATTGGGTCGTTCATTGCAATCATGATTTTTGACTTCATAGCGGTGTGCCTTGAAATAAAATTCCAACAATGAACGTTGGAATAACGAGAGCAGCTAGCACGATTCAGCAATGGGTGTCATCCGGTCACATTTTCATCGAGGCTTGTGTTCAGTTCGACTAGCGATTTCTGGAATGCCATCGGCAGGTGAAACCACCGTCTGAATTTGAGCACGCCCCTGCAGCCGTTGTTTAGCGACGTATGTAAACGGTTTATTGGTTCGCTTTGCCTCTTGGAATATTTCATCTATCTCTTCACCAGAGAGTCGCTTGTCGATCGCTTCTATTATGGTCGAGAAATGATATGTAGCATCATCTTCAGATTCAGCTGGTATCGTATGCTCCAAGACGAGTTCAGGGTCGACTGCTACTGCATCACGCATCCCAGCGCCGACAGAGCCAAAGCTTTGGTAAAAAATCGGCTCATCCCTAAGGTTGAGAATAAATAAATCGCGGTCTGACAGGGGCACGTGGAATTCATTGAAGTTGATGAACTGACGCCCATCAATTCGCATCTGAAAGTGATAGTGTGGATGTGAAGACGGGCCTATGCCGTGACCCTTCATATCGTTCTCTGTGCAATCAAACGTCCACTCAATATTCTGCCACTTAACTGTATAGCTGATGACTTTCCG
>CALMPB010000284.1 GCA_937871985.1 uncultured Burkholderiaceae bacterium | reverse complement strand
ACCTTCGTGGTGGTCCTCGCCGCTGCGCTCACGCTGGGCGATATTTGTGAAGCGAAGCTCGTCCAACTATTTGATCGTTAAGCCTGAACTAACGCCTAAATCGTTGTAGCCCGCAGGCGATCCGTGTGCCAGTTGCCTTCTCCCGAACATTCAACATTCTGGAGAAAACAAGTGCGACTGGACATGGTCTGGACTAGCCCGCCTGCGGCTACGATGGTGGCAGAGTTCAACACGGCCTTTGACCGTGACATTCCGAACGAGCAGATGACTGCCGATGATTTCGGCGTCGGTGACGAGCCGATGCTGTTCGGCCTCATTGCCGAGGAGTTCAAGGAGCTGCAGGAGGCCCGCGCGGCGGGCGACCTCGACGGCGTGATCGACGCCCTGCAGGACCTCAAGTACGTGATCTACGGCTACGAGCTGCGCATGGGCATCTCGTCCGAGGACCACTTCGCTGAGGTTCACGCCGCCAACATGCGCAAGCTCGGCCCCGATGGGAAGCCGATCTACCGTGACGATGGAAAGATCCTCAAGCCCGAGGGATGGACCGGGCCGGATCATGCGAAGGTGCGAGCCACGGTCGAGCAGACCGGCGGGATCTTCATGGAAGCCGGAACCTCCACGGTTCACTGAGCTTCGGGGCGACCCACCCAGGCACTGCCGGGTAGGGTCGCTTCCCCACAATTTCCAACTTCACAGGAGCCATCCTTGATCAAGATTTCGCCTGAGCGCGACAACCTTCTGACTGCCTTTGGAAAGAACACCCTGGAGGATCGTTACCTCCTGCCGGGTGAGGGCTATCAGGACCTGTTCGCGCGTGTCGCCACGGCCTACGCCGATGACGACGACCACGCTCAGCGACTCTATGATTACATCTCTAAGCTCTGGTTCATGCCCGCGACCCCCGTGCTCTCGAACGGTGGCACTGGCCGCGGCCTTCCGATTTCTTGCTATCTCAATTCCGTCGACGACAGCCTCGAAAGCATCGCTGGCACCTGGAACGAAAACATCTGGCTGGCCTCGCGTGGCGGTGGCATCGGCACCTACTGGGGCAATGTTCGCTCGATCGGGGAACCGATTGCCGAGCTGGGCAAGACCTCGGGCATCATTCCGTTCATCCGCGTCATGGACAGCCTCACGCTGGCAATCAGCCAGGGCAGTCTGCGCCGTGGCTCGGCAGCGGTCTACATCGACATCTCGCACCCGGAGATCGAGGAGTTCCTCGAAATCCGCAAGACCTCGGGCGACTTCAATCGCAAGAGCCTGAACCTGCACCACGGCGTTCTCCTGAGCGACGAGTTCATGCAGGCCGTGCGGGACAACACCACGTTCGACCTCCGCAGTCCGAAGACGGGTCAGGTCAGGGGTCAGGTTCACGCTCGCAGCCTGTTCCAGAAGCTGGTCGAGGTTCGCATGGCGACGGGCGAGCCGTACATCGTGTTCGCGGACACCGTGAACCGGGCGATGCCCAAGCACCATCGCGATCTTGGCCTCAAGGTCACGACCTCGAACCTGTGCGCCGAGATCACCCTGCCGACCGGGCGGGACCACCTTGGCAACGACCGCACCGCTGTGTGCTGCCTCTCCTCGCTGAACCTGGAGAAGTGGGACGAGTGGAAGGGCGACAAGCGCCTGATCGAGGACGTGATGCGCTTCCTCGACAACGTGCTGCAGGACTACATCGACCGGGCACCGCCCGAGATGGCTCGCGCTGCCTACTCGGCCAGCCGTGAGCGTTCGGTGGGCCTGGGCGTCATGGGCTTCCACAGCTTCCTCCAGTCGAAGGGGCTGACCATGGAGAGCGCGATGGCGAAGGCGCTCAACCTCCAGATGTTCGCGCACATCCGTGCGCAGGCTGACGAGGCGAGCTACCTGCTGGCTCTGGAGCGTGGACCTTGCCCCGACGCCGAGGATGCTGGCGTGATGGAACGGTTCAGCTGCAAGATGGCAATCGCGCCCACGGCGTCGATCAGCATCATCTGCGGTGGGACCAGCGCCTGCATCGAGCCGATCCCGGCCAACGTCTACACCCACAAGACGCTCTCGGGCAGCTTCACGGTGAAGAACCCGTATCTGGACATGATCCTGAGCGGGAAGGGGCTGGTCTACGGCGAGGCTTGGTACGCGAACACCTGGCTCTCGATCCTGGAGCACGGCGGTTCGGTCCAGCACCTCGACTGTCTGTCCGAGAACGAGAAGGCGGTGTTCCGTACCAGCTTCGAGATCGACCAGCGGTGGCTGCTCGAACTGGCTGCTGACCGGGCTTCGTACATTGATCAGGCTCAGTCTCTGAACCTGTTCATCCCCTCCGACGCCGACAAGTGGGATCTCCTGATGCTCCACTTCCGCGCGTGGGAGATGGGGATCAAGAGCCTCTACTACCTGCGGTCGAAGTCGGTGCAGCGCGCCGGGTTCGCGGGAGGCGTCGAGAAGGACAACACCGCCGAGAAGCCCAGCTTCGCGATGGAGGTGAAGTCCTACGACGAATGCCTCGCTTGTCAGTAGCGGGCAGCAACACCCCGGAAGGGGTGAACATCGACCTGAGGCGGGACATGGAGGCTTTTGATCTCCTGCCCGCCAGCATGAGGGAGCAGCTTCAAGCTGCTCCCTTCAACTACTGCGCAGAGGACGTGCTGCGCGCCTGGGTCAACTCCGGCCTGACCGATCGCCAGTTCATCGCGATCGTGATGGTTCCAAAATTTCACGACGACATAAGGAACGCACCACGTGGCTGAACTGTGGCTCTCGACAGGAGAAAGCGTCACCATTGATGACGAGGATTGGGCGCGGTGCATGATCTTCAACTGGGCGCCACTTCGACCAAATGGGTTCGGACCTTACGCCCATGCAAGAATTGAGGGGAAAGATACCTACCTCCATCGCTTCTTGATCAGTGCCCCGAGGGGGAAGTTCGTTGATCACATTGACGGTGATCCGACCAATAATCGAAAGCAGAACCTAAGAGTCTGCACGAACAAAGAAAACGTCCGAAATGCCAAACTATCCCGGCGAAACACGAGTGGTTTTAAGGGGGTTCGGGAGGCAAAAACTGGATGGGATGCCACTATTATGGTCGATCGAAAGTCTAAGTATTTGGGGAGGTATCCTACGGCAGAGCTTGCGAGCGCCGCTTATGTTGAGGCTGCCAGGAAATACTTCGGGGATTTTGCCCGAGCGAGTTAACGTAACAAATAAGGAACATTCAACAGTGAGTCTCT
>CALMPB010000283.1 GCA_937871985.1 uncultured Burkholderiaceae bacterium | reverse complement strand
ATCAACGGCTTTTCGGACTGGCGGCACGGAGATCAACGCGATGTCATGTTGGCCTACATCAACGTGCCCGACCTGTTCGAGCAAAGTGGGTACGAGTCGATCCAGATCACCAGCACGCCCTGCGGCAGCCGCCGCGCTTGGGCGGTGGACTTCGAGAGCGGCGGCCTGCTCATCCACCACCGCCTCCTCGAGTTTCGTGTCCGTCCCTTCCGCAGATTTACCCATTAATCCCTTCACCCCTTTATTGCCGGGCAGCGCCCGGCAGGAGACCTGCAATGACTACAGTAGCCACGCTCGAAATCCCCACCATCGGCCAGCCATGGCCGGAACAAGGTGGCATTTACATAGGCTCCCGCCTCAAAGCCGGCCAGGTGCACCACCTTATCATTCCCGGTGGCCCCGATTTCGACATCAAGGCCAGTCACAACAACGCGGCCGAGCGAATCGCCGCCAAGGGCGACATCAACGGCTTTTCGGACTGGCGGCACGGAGATCAACGCGATGTCATGTTGGCCTGCATCAACGTGCCCGACCTGTTCGAGCAAAGTGGGTATGAGTCGATCCAGATTACCAGTACGCCCCACGGCTCCGGCAGCGCTTGGGCCGTGTGCTTCGAGCACGGCCTCGTGTACGCGTACCACCGCTACCGCGAGTTTCGTGTCCGTCCCTTCCGCAGCATTATCGCTTCATCCATTTAACCCTTTGCGGGCGTAGCCCGCCCCTGCCATGGCGTTACACACTGACCTTCCCGTTTACGCAAGCACTCGCGATCTGGCAAAGCTGATTTCCCAGGTCGTGGCCAACATGCAGCGCGACTACAAATTCACGCTGGGCAAAAGGTTGGATGAACAGTGCATTGATCTTGTCATGGACGTCTACCGCGCCAATTCGTCAGCGAATCGGGCGGCAATCATCCAGGGAATGCGCGAGAAGGTTGTCGCCATCGAGCGCATCCCGGCCGCCGAATCGCTGGAAACCATCAACAGCTACCTGGGCCTGCTGCGCCACTGTAGCGGCCACCGAGACCGCAGCAGGATAGCGAACGCCGCCCGCAAACGCGGGCATTGCGTCGATGCCGGCCTGACAAAGGCTTACCGACGCGCTTAACCATTTCTCTACCACCATGGAGCCCACCCGCTAATAACGGGTGGGGTTGAATATGCACCACGACTTATCCACTAATCCTGTGCATAAGCCTGCGGATAACGTGCGCGCGTCCGCAGATACCCCAACACCCATGCCCTTCCACGGTACTTTGTCCGATCTTCGCTCAATCGAAACGGAGTTCGACGACTGGAACGCGTTTTCATGGCGCGAAGATTGGCCGGACTTGGTTCTGATCATCACGATTATCGCGGCATTTTGGAGCGTTGTTTGGGTTATTTGGAGGTGGGTATGGGCGTGATAACCGAAATGGAGATCATCATAATAAATCCGATGATATGGATAGCCCTATGGTGGCTTGTTGGTCTTGTAATCATCTGCGCTGCGCTCTGGCGCGGCATCGACATCCGTGATTTTGACCGGATCACATTGGGAGATTTGATCGCAGTCGTCGTGGCTCCGCTTGTCTGGCCGGTCATTGTGATTTCCATTGCCATTGAGAATAACTGGCTCGATGCGCCGGTGTTCGATACGGACTGGTTCCGCAAGAAAAAAGATGAGGCCACTCATGACAACCAATAACCTGCCAACCGTCGAACAGCTTGCCGATATTGTGCGTGAGCACTTGACCGCCGCATATGTCTGCAATCGAGTGTGGGAGGATTGGAGCTACAACACGATGGGGCCCGATGACTTCATTGAAGCTTCCGAAACCGAAATGGCGGATGAAATTGCAGTCGCTATTCTGGAACGGTTGAGCCAACCCGCCATGCCTGCGGATGCTCCTGCCTATCGATTGCTGGGAGCGGGTGAAATTATTCAGGCCAACGACGAGTTTATCGCCAATGACGGCGTGACGTGGAGCGCTGCCGGAACCGGGATATGGGTCGGAATGCCATATACCCACGTCCTGAAAACCGCTCGCCGCCGCATCGAGGGGGAGTCATGATCTACATTCACCTGAGCTCTCCAACCAATAGCACGATCTTCACGAACTGCTGCGATGTCGCAATTCTCCCCCATCAATCGCTCTGCCCACGTTGCCGGAAAGAAGTCTATCCAGGCGCCGACGCGACAGACCATCAGCGCGATACGAATCGTTGGAACTGGGCCTACGGGCGACAAAGGAATAAAAAATGACCCAACAAGACAAAGACCAAATCGAACTGCCGCCGCTGCCTGAGCCAGATCAATACACATGGTATAGCCGAAATCTGGTAGAAAGCATCCGCCGCCAAGCCATCGCCCACGACCGGCGGCAGCACAGGGAGCCTCCCTTGACGCGCTACATCCCGGAGATTTTGGCGGCGCTTAGTGTGGCTGGGCGCAATGAAAGTTTGGTTAGAGACATAGAAAAGTCGTTGGTCACCATGCCACCGGCCAAACCAGTAGTCAAAGGCATACATGCCGATGTCGATTGGGTGCAAGGCCCATATGTCACCGAAACTATGGGACGCGGCTGGTGCGTCCGAATCGACGGCACCGACATATTTCAGGAAGTTAACCGACATGGATGCAAAGGTCGAATCACATTCCAGATTGCGGATAGCCTAAAGACCAAAGAAGAAGCCGAAGCCGCGCTTGCTGAATGGGTCAGGAACGCAGCCCCACAACCTGCCGCGCCGCTACGCTCAGCGCTGACCGAGCTAGTCACACTACAGGACATGAAGAAGCGAATGGCCGAAATCGCAGCCATGCCCGAATACCTCGATTCCACCCAACTGCTTACTGAGCATGACCGTCTTTCATCCGAATACAGCAAAAGACGCCCCGTTGCGTGGAGCGCCGCACGCGCAGCACTCGTCCAGCCAACTATCAAGGGAAGCTTGACGGTTGATCTGCTAGAGCGTGTAGCTGATGCGCTTGGTCGATTTGTAGGTGATGAAGGGTGGGGCCAAGAAGATATGAACTTGGCGGATGAATTCAGCGTTGCTCTCGGCGCACTAACTACTCAGCAATCCTTATCAGTTGCCGAGCCTGAATGGATCGATGATCCCCACGACATTGAGCAAGGCATGATGCGCAATCCGAAGTATCAAGCGCCTGCCGAGCCGGTGAAGGGTGAGCCGAGTGACGAACAGATGTCATTCGACGATTGGTGGGAGCGTGAGATG
This sequence comes from uncultured Burkholderiaceae bacterium, assembly GCA_937871985.1. Next base: position 1,981 of record CALMPB010000283.1, on the reverse strand, counting down.
CGCAACGCAAACAGTCGCGGTCCAGGTGATGACTGGCTGGACCTGAACCCAATCCAAAAAGAGAACTACCGAGCATGCTGGGAGGACGCCCAGGAGAGCTACCAAGGCGCACAGCCTGCCGCGAGCGCGGAGCCTATAACCGCCGAACAAATCCTGTCTCTTGAACGTCGCAGCAACATGACGAACGACGAGGCGTTAAGGTTTGCGCGTAGCGTTGAGTCTCTCATACACCGAGTCGCCCCCACCCCGCCAGCAGACGGACAGGCGCAGCAGGACGTCAGCATGGTTTCCTGCGACTGCGGCGACATGTTCCCAGTCAATAGCTACGAAGCCGGATTTCTGGATGGCGCTGGGCATTGCGAAAACTGCGATGTGACGCAATCCAGCCAGGGTGCCAATAAGGCCAGCCCATGACAGAACGAATCCGCAAACTCCTGGCTACGTCAGCCAAGTACTTTATCTGCCCCGGCCATGAGCCGGGGTTTTAATGAGGAGGTGCTATGACTACATCAGCATCTACGGCGGTCAAATACGTGCAACTGCCAGTGTTCGAAACGCTGACCGGCTATACCGTGAAGGCAGTTCGCCGAAAAATTGAAGAAGGGGTATGGCTGGAGGAGCGAGAGTATCGTCGCGCGCCAGACGGACGCATATTGGTTGACCTGGAGGGATACAACAAATGGGTAGAAGGTCGAAAACAGGCGGGGTAACACCGGCCGGCGACAGGATACAAGTGCGCTTCACATGGCAAGGCAAAGATCTTCGGCCCACCCTAGCCATGAAACCTACTGCGGCGAATTTAAAACACGCTGCGAGAATCCGCACCTCCGTAATGGCCGACATCAAGGCCGGAACATTTAACATGGCGGAGTACTTCCCCGACTACCGAAACATCGAAGATCAAAAAGCCAATGAGGCGCGCACTCTCGCGGAATGGGCTGACGTATGGAAAGTTACGGCGGTGCGCAGTCTTGAGGACTCGACTCTGACAGTCTATAAGCGACATTTGAAGGCTTACTGGTTATCGAAGTTTGGTCACGAACTGCCGGCCGCCATTACACACGAGCGACTATTGCTACACCTGTCCGAACTGGCATCAACACGAATCACCCCGGATGGCAAACCGCATAAGCCCTTAGCCCGCAAGACGCAGAACAACATCATGATCCCGCTTCGCGCACTATTCGAAGCAATCTGTAGGGCAGACAAGCGCCTTCCAAATCCCACTGAAGGCATTGACAACCTGAAGCCACAAAAACCTATACCCGACCCATTCAGTATGGCGGAGGTGCAGGCCATTCTTCCAGCCGCGAAGAAACTGTTCGGCGAGGAAATTGCTGACTACTTTGAGTTCGCATGTTTTGCCGGATTTCGGCCCAGCGAGCAAATCGCCCTCTTGTGGCCAGATGTGGGCCTGGAAACCGGATCAGTGGTAGTGCGCCGCGCGCGCGTGCTGGCAAAGGACAAAGAACGCACGAAAACATCTGTTGTGCGCGAAGTGGAACTGAACGATAGGGCACGCGCAGTCATAGAACGTCAGCGTGCGCGAACCCAACTTGCGGGAGCTCATGTTTTTGTCAATCCAGCCACCGGAACGGCCTGGCACGATGAACAAACCCAGCGCCGTATGTGGGCAGCTATCCTCAAAAAAGCGAAGGTTCGGTACAGACCGCCCAAGGAATGCCGCGACACCAGCGTTACACTTGCCCTGTCGGCCGGCGCTGACCCGGTATGGGTGGCAAAGCAGCATGGCCACAGCCTACAGGTCATGATGCGTGATTACGCCAAATGGATTCCAGGCGCCGACAAAGGGCGAAACTTGGCTGCCATAAACCGGGCGTTAAATGCAGATTCCGCAGTTATTCCGCAGTCAGAATTTGGCAAAAATAAAAAAGCCTTGTAAAAACAAGGCTTTTTCATACTAAATACTGGCGGAGACGGAGGGATTCGAACCCTCGATGCGGGTATAAGCCGCATGCTC
>CALMPB010000282.1 GCA_937871985.1 uncultured Burkholderiaceae bacterium | reverse complement strand
TTTGCACCATCACCGGCCAATTCACCAGCGACGACCTGCTGGGCGAGATTTTTTCCAGTTTTTGTATCGGGAAGTGAATCGATTTCCACAGGCATCCATTGACGCCTACTCCGGGATCTGACATAACCTTTTCCTTTTCAGGACGAGGCCATTGCCCCTTGACCTCCATTCTCGCCTTTCCCTTTGTTGGAGGCATTAGTGATCGCTGATGATTATCAGACACTGATACAATTGCAAATCAACGTGTCATTGGATTCGCAATCATGAAACGCTGCATTGTAGGTATCCGACAGCCAGAAGGTTCTCCACCTCAGAGAAGCGAAACTCCCAGCATTTGGTTTCCGTCTCTGGCCTCACTGGCAGCGGTGCTGTCGGACGACAACCGCCGCCTGCTGCGCCTGATCCATGACAAACAACCCAAGTCCCTGACCGAACTGGCGGAGCTCAGCGGCCGCAAGGTGCCGAATCTGTCGCGCACCCTGCGAATGATGGCCCATTACGGCTTGGTATCGCTGCAGCGCAATGTTCGGGATGTTCAACCGACTGCGCTAGCGACTGAATTTCTAGTTGTGCTGGATTGATGGGCACGGATGTGAGGATAGTTTGCTGATGAACCAGGAAGGACAACGGCTCGACAAAAAATTGCCCCATTTGTGAAACACATTTCGTGCTTGCGCCAAACCAGACAAATTGAAACAGGAACAACCCTATGACCAGCACCCAACAACGCGCCGCCTTGCAACGCCAAATCTGGCAGATCGCCAATGACGTGCGCGGCGCGGTCGACGGCTGGGACTTCAAGCAATACGTCCTCGGCACCCTATTCTATCGCTTCATCAGCGAGAACTTCGTCAGCTACATTGAGGGCGGCGACGACAGTATTCACTATGCCCAACTGCCTGACAGCGTCATCACCGTGGACATCAAGGACGATGCCATCAAGACCAAGGGCTATTTCATCTACCCCAGCCAGCTGTTCGCCAACGTGGCCGCTGATGCCCACGCCAACGAAACCCTGAACACCGATCTGGCCCGCATCTTTATCGCCATCGAAAGCTCGGCTAGTGGCTACCCATCCGAGCACGACATCAAGGGCCTGTTCGCCGATTTCGACACCACCAGCAACCGCCTCGGCAACACTGTCAAAGAGAAGAACGCCCGCCTCGCCGCCGTGCTCAAGCGCGTGGCCGAACTCGATTTCGGTGGCTTCGACGCCAGCCACATCGACCTGTTCGGTGACGCCTACGAGTTCCTCATCTCCAACTACGCCGCCAACGCCGGCAAGTCCGGCGGCGAGTTCTTCACCCCGCAGAACGTGTCCAAGCTGATCGCGCGGATGGCCATGCACAAGCAAGCCAGCGTCAACAAAATCTACGACCCCGCCTGCGGCTCCGGCTCGCTGCTGCTGCAGGCCAAAAAGCATTTCGATGCCCACATCATCGAAGACGGGTTCTACGGCCAGGAACTCAACCACACTACATACAATCTGGCGCGGATGAACATGTTCCTGCATAACATCAACTACGACAAGTTCAACATCCAACTGGGCGACACGCTGCGCAATCCGCATTTCGGCGATGAAAAGCCCTTCGATGCCATCGTCTCCAACCCGCCGTATTCGGTGAAGTGGATTGGCGCGGACGATCCAACCCTCATCAACGATGATCGCTTCGCCCCAGCCGGCGTGCTAGCGCCCAAGTCCAAAGCCGACTTCGCCTTCGTACTGCACGCGCTGCACTACCTCTCCGGCAAGGGCCGCGCCGCCATCGTCTGCTTCCCCGGCATCTTCTACCGAGGCGGCGCAGAGCAGAAAATCCGCCAATACCTGGTGGACAACAACTATGTGGAAACGGTGATCGCGCTGGCACCCAACCTGTTCTTCGGCACCACCATCGCCGTCAACATCCTGGTACTGTCTAAGCACAAGACCGACACCCGCACCCAGTTCATCGACGCCAGTGGCCTGTTCAAGAAGGAGACCAACAACAACGTACTGCTGGACGAACATATCGAACAGATCATGCAGGTGTTCGACAGCAAGGCGGATATAGAGCACCTTGCCAAATCGGTGAATTACGAGACGGTCTCTACCAACAACTACAACCTGTCGGTTAGCAGCTACGTGGAAGCCAAGGACACCTACGAAGTGGTGGATATTACCCAGGTCAATGCCGAGCTGAAAGCTACCGTGGCCCGGATCGACCAACTGCGAGCAAAGATTGATGCCATCGTCGCAGATTTGGAAGGAGATAAGGCATGAGCCGGATTGATGAATTGATTGCAGAGCATTGCCCGGATGGGATGGAGTTCAAGCGACTTGGCAATATTGTGCGCATCAAAAATGGAAAAGATCACAAGTCGCTAGATGATGGGGACTTTCCAGTTTATGGCTCTGGTGGAGTCATGAGGTATGTCAACGCTTATGCCTATGACAAGCCTTCGGTTTTGATCCCCAGAAAAGGCTCTCTTGGCAACCTGTTTTACGTCGACATTCCGTTCTGGAACGTTGACACCATCTTCTACACGGAGATAGACACTTCTCAAATCGCGCCGAAATTTCTCTACTACTTTTTGAGCACAGTTGGTCTTGGTGAAATGAACCAAGCTGGAGGCGTGCCAAGCCAAACTCAGTCCGTATTGAATGAATTGAAGATTCCGGTTCCGCCGCTCGAAATACAGCGCGAAATCGTGAAAGTGCTTGATACTTTCACGGAGCTGGAAGCGGAGCTGGAAGCGGAGCTGGAAGCGCGTCGGCGGCAATACAAGTATTACCGCGACGCGCTTCTCACATTCGGCGAACGCACTGATAGCGCAAGCAAGCAAGCAAGCAAGCAAGCAAGCAAGCAAGCAAGCAAGCAAGCAAGC
>CALMPB010000281.1 GCA_937871985.1 uncultured Burkholderiaceae bacterium | reverse complement strand
TCCAAAGGATGCTTGCTGCCGGCAGTGGCTGACAACCACTATGCATTTACTACGGGCCGGAGTTCACCAGCCGGGCGTTCATGGCCTGGGCGCAGGCACACGGCATTCGCCACATCCTCATCCAGCCTGGGCGACCCATGCAGAACGGCTACATCGAGAGCTTCAATGGCAAGTTCCGCGACGAGCATCTGAACGAGTGCTGGTTCCAGACCTTGCACCAGGCCAGGGTGGCCGCAGCCGCATGGCGCACGGACTACAACGAGGTCAGGCCACACAGCAGCCTGGGGCGCATGCCACCGGCTCGCTTCGCCGAGCTGCATCGCCAGCGCGCTGGCGATGCAGCTCAACTCCCATCAACCCCCAACACCATCGATTAACCTTCGCCCCGGACTTCCACTTCTGATTGGTACGTCTACAGGGGGCAGGTCAGTGAGCCAGGCCTACGATGAAGCCATCGAAAGCCTCAGCGGATCGGAGTTGGAGCCGTATGTGATCTACGCGCCCAGCGAGGAAGGCTGTTGGAACGACGAAGACGGTTGGGGCGCCTCACCGGCCCACTACTTCGAAAGACCCGAGCAGCTGCCCACGAGCGCGGGCAACGATGCCGTCCTGATGCGCCTGTGCCAATGGCAGGCCATGCAGGAAGCGGCGGACACGGGGAGATGACAACATAGGGGCGTGCGAAGTGCGCAACCCGATGACAACAAAGCAAAAGGCCACCCGCGCAAGCAGGTGGCCTTTTCTATTGTGGCGCTCACCGAACCATCAGCGCATACCGCAGCCGCTCGTATCGATCTTCCACTGACCGAACTCAAGAACCCTGGGGGCGATCCATTTGAGTTCCTTGCCGTCCGGGAAGCGACTCACGCAAGCCTGATTCACGCAGCGGGTCTCGCAAGAATAGGCCTGGGTCGTCCTGATCACTTCGACGGGCCTAGCGCCCGCCTTCTTCGGCGCTGCGTTCGCCTTGGCTAGCTTCTTCTCGAGCGCCTTGAACGAGGCAGGGGGGGCCATGGGCCCGGAGTTGGTGACACGTTGCGAGATCTCACAGTCCCGTGGGGTGCCATCCATTTCGCTGCACGCCTTGAGCGCGGCCGCATCAGCCTCCTTAGGATCCCCGCGCATCACGATCTGCCCACGATTCAGGGTGGGCGAGTAGGCGACCGCAAAGTGTGCCCGCTGGGTCGTCTGGAAGCCCTCGACAAGCCTGCAGGTACCCTTGGCGCTGGCATTGCTTTCGCACCGCGCGAGCGCGTCCTTCTCCGCATCCTCGCGAGCCCCATAGTCATAAGAGATGCCTCGGGAGTCCTCCGATAGCGCCAGGGCAAACCAGTTGGCACCGCTGTCCCAAAATGCACTGACAAGCCTGCAGTTCTTGCGCTTCTTCTCGCATCTCTCGCGCGCTTCAGCGTCCGCTTCGGCCGGCTCTCTGGAAAAAGCAAAGGCGCTGCCAGTGTCCCCTTCGTAGACCACGAAGGCGCCGCGGTTCCTTGATGTCAGGGTCAATTCACAATGCTGCACGCGCGCCGCGCACCCCTTCAGCGCAGCATCGTTCGCTTCGGCCTCGCTGGCAAAGCCGACCGCAGTGAACGAAAAGTCTCCATTGGAGGCGATGGCACCCCAAGCGGACGCCTGAAGTGGGGCGACAACGAGGGCAGCCAGAATCGAGAAGACAGCAAGAGGTCGCATGTGTATGTTGAATCGTTGAAGGAGTTCAGGGGTACGACTGCAGATGCGCAGGCCCCTAAGGGCCTGTCGGCATCTCCAACTGGAACTTGAGGCGCCAGCGACGAGACTAGAGGGACGAATCAGGCGAGGACGGATACGCAAGCTGCAGCAGCGCCTTGAGGCGAAGAGGATCGAAGTCCAGGTATGCGCGATGCGAGAGCCACGCTCGCATCGCTTTCTCAATGAGGTCGAGTTCGGCGGCCGACAAGCCATTGATCTCGCTCACCAAGATGACGTCGTCGTCAAGGAAGTCACGCAGCAAACCCGAACTCGCGAGATGTAGAGCGCCCGAATGAAGGGCAAGCCAATAGCCATAGCCCTCAATCGAGGCGACCGTACCCTCAGGGTGTGCAAGCAAGGCGCGCGAGACAAGCTCACTGGTTTCCATCAAGCGAGTGAACGCTTGTGCCTCGTCTGCGTGCTCGCTGTATCGGCGTTGTGCTTTGTGCAGCTTGTAGCCGCGGTCGTCGGCGACTTTGGAAAGTGGAGGGCGGGGGAGGTTTGATGACATCGAAAGTTCCTGTTGTGCTTTCAAGCTACAAGAGGAACCCTCGAAGTCAAGGCGACCGCGGTCGAAAACGCCTGGCGTGTGCGCGCCGTTCGTTGCCATTTTCGGCCGCTCGGTCGATCGCCTCGAGGAATGAGGAATGCACCACGCGAATCGAAGGTGCGAAAGGCGGCACGGGAGCCTTCACTTGCGCTCAGTCATCGAGAATTGAGGGCCAAGGAAACAGCTCCTATGCCCTTGACACACGCGCGCTACTCATCAAGCACCCACGATCTCTACGTCGACTTCGCTGACAGCCGCCCGGCGGGTGGGCAACGAGTCAACGAACATCCCGCTGAAGAAAGTAGCCAGCCCCAGGATCAGGAGGCCCTACAGGCGATGCATCGACACGCCTTGCGCGATGTCCTCACGCGAACTGCCGTGATCGAGGCCATCCTGCAGAGTGAGTTCAAGGGCAAGGGGCGCGGCATCCACAGCAAGGTGGCGTCTAGCGCCCATCCCATACCGCCGGAGCTTGCTGCGCGATTGCGCTACATCGGGGCTGTGCGCAACAAGGCCGCGTACGAGCCGACGTTCGCGATTCCAGACCGAGCCAACTTCATTGTCATGTGCGACGAGGCGGCATCGGAGTTGGTGCTTCTGTCGGGGCGCCATCGCAACCGTGTCGGAGTGAGATGTGGGCTACGCCGCAGCCTTGTCCAGCTGGTAGCCGCGATATGGAGCAGTGCTCGATTGAATCGCCGCAACGCCCTTGCTCGGTAAACGGCGATCGTGTTTGCTTCAAGCCGTTCGCTTCGCAAGGATCGCCCGAATGCGTTCTTCATGTTCGAGGCGGCGCAGCATGATCGTCTCTAGCCGCTTGTTAACGTCACCAATAGCCTTAGTGGCCTCAGCCTTCGTGATGGGCATGCCCTCAATAGAGTAGATCGCAAACTGTCCGTCACGGAGCACAGCGCCCCTGCCGCCCAAACGCTCCACCGCCAGTTCATGCTGAAGGACCGCCTTATCGTAGTCAGAGATCTGCTGTACCAAGAACTGAAGATAGTCTCTGTGAATGCTTGCCTCAGCCAGCGACGCATTGACCAGGCTGGTAAGCGCAGCAAGATCCGCAGAATCTTGGGCGTGCCGGGCTTGCTCCTTAAGTGCTTGCCTGGTTTCGGCAAGCTCCTTGCGCTGTATGCGAATCGAGAGCGAGAGCAGGTACAGAGCAGCCAATGCGACCGCTGGGTTCAAAACCCCGCCGAAATAGTCGCCCAACTGCCCCCATCTATCCGATGTTCGAGCGATAGGGAACTGGGCAAAGTACAGAAGGTAGGCGCCCATCACCACGGCTGCAAACACAAGAACAGCGAACACTGTTTTTTGCTCCACCCCCCGCGCGTTTGCTGGGTTCTTCTGCTCAACCGTTTCCATCGTCCCTCCTGGTCAGTGGTGAATATTCAGCGCAGGCCCACTATCGCCGACGCCGCGGGAGCGGCGAGATCTCGGACCTCGAGCCGCAGAACGGGCCAACCTTCAGACTTCAGTGCTGAAATGCAGTAACCACTCCGTCTCTCAGGAGTACATGCATGCAGTTGCTCGCGGTACCGTCGCAGTAAACCAATTGATCGGTCGTGCCGGCGCTGGTAACCGTTCGGGTTCTACGACCTGGATGGCCTTTGCGCGCCAGGAGTTCGTCTTCTGTCCAGCCGATGACGGGGACAACATCGTGCGCCTGTGCGCTGCGCACTAGCGCCTTCGCAGCTTCGTAACGAGCGGCCAGCTTGTTGATTTGCTGCTCTGCGCGGCCGTAGGCCTCAGTTCCCTTAAAGGACAGCAAGGTCTCGTACTCCCTCACAGTCTCCTGCGGGGCCAGGTACGGTTTGGATAGCACTTTGAGTGCCTCGCTTATCCCTACCGCAGCGAGACCGTCTTCTGCATTCTTTAGCCTGCTGAGATAGTCAAGATCGGTCGTCAGCTCCGTGCAGCGCAAGACAACGAGGCGGGCCTCGCGAAACCTCTTCGCCTTCAGCTCCTCGTCAAACTTGAGTAGCGTTTGAGTTTTCCCGTCAACGCAGTTGCGCAGCTGCTCCTCTTTTTCTTGCACCTGCTTCGCTTCCCATTCGCGCTTAGCAAGCGTTGCCTGATCTGGTCCCAGCACCTTCTCGACTGCATCCTTGCAAGCAGATAGCAATAGAAGTAGAGAAAGTGCCAGCACCAACAGACTTGGCCGAGTCCTTCCCTGATAAGGCATGTCTCACTCCTTCGATTTCGCAGCATGCTAGCCGAACAAGAGCGCTCAACAGCCAGGGCTCCCTCTGGGAGGCCTATGGCCTGGAGAAAGCGGTGAATTGGTCAATTCGATTCGGAGAGGCCCAAGAGGGGTTAGAGCGGGTCAACTGCCGCCGGCGACAGGGTCAACTAGGTCTGGGTGCGCTAAGCCAAGCGCTGGTCAATGTGGTTCGGACATGCCCAAGCATGGGTCAAAAACAGTGGGAGGTTGCCGGCGACAGGGTCAACTAACGCAAGAAGCTGCCGAGATATTGAAGCCTGTGGTGCCCAGGCCGTTGCGGCCCCTCCGCTCGGAAGCTAAGCTGTTACGCTGTACATTCCTACAGTACCGCTTTCTATTTACATAATGCATATCGTAGAACTATCGTACTAAGCGAGTCGATAGAGCGATCAACATAGGACATCCATGCTCGGACTCGTCGAATTCATGTACCTGGGAGCCTCCCTGGTTGCGCAGGTCGATCCATACAACGGCGTGGACCTCCACCGCCCAGCGATCTTGGGCGTGGTCGCGCCGGCCGCGGGGAATGCTGCGGCCAGCGCGCCAGCGGCGCCCGAGCTTCACGCCGCCGCCGAATGCCAGGTACCGGATTCCGTTGGGCACCTTGACGGGCGCTCCGGGTACTTGCCTGAGCCGAATGCGAGGCGCAATGCGCCCAGACACCCTTTCAGCGGCGTGGTATGCGGGTTTCCAGTGGGGGGCAAGCTGCCGATTGGCCCGCAGCCTCTCGCCAAGCCGCCAATGCAGGTCGCCCCCAGCACCAACCCAGTCGAGAAGGCCGCCCACGAGAGCCCGCCGGAACAGGCTGCACCACGTTCGCAGCAAACTTCAACCGATTGAAGGCGCGAAGAGGTGAGGCATGGGGTGCCCGACAGCACGCCATGATCAGCCAACTCACTGCCCACCTACCGGACCGAGCCACTGTGCTGCGCAACGCGCAGTGGCCACCCGCCACCGTCCAGGAACGCGTGGTCGAGGTCACCAGGTCACCCTCCCGCGAATCGGCGCACGCGCTGCTCCTCTGCGAGCGTGTCGAGGGGATCGAGGCCCTCAAACCGATCAACAGCAGCGTCAGTGAGGATGAACGCCCACCACGTCTGTGCGACGTAGCGCACACGCGATTTCTGCTGGCCGCGCGAGCGCGCCTCGACGCCACGAATCACCAACCCGTGGTTGGAAATGGATCGGACCTCCGCTCGCATGAGGGCAGGCAGCACCTCCGCGCCCGGCCCCTGGAGCAATCGGGCCACCAGGATCACCTCGTCACCGAGCGTCTCGCGGCACAAAAGCAAGTTGCCCTGCACCGGCTCCATTGGGCGTGGGAGTGGCGCGCCGCCGGCGCGGAGACGGTAAATGGAGGCCTGCATATACTGTACAAAGATAAGGGGTATCCGCTTAGCTCCAGTCAGTGCTTTTTACTGGATACCCATCCAGTATTTATGCTACCCCTTTTGTGCGATGCGTGCAGCCCTGCGCACCACGTCGGCATAGGTGTAGGGGTCGGTGACCACGGCCTGCTGCAGCAAGCGGTAGAACAACAGGCCACGCGAGCCCGACGTGCGACGGTTGAAGCGGAAGACGAACTCGTCCAGATAGGCGTCGAGGTGTTCGGGCTGCACCGAGCCGTGGTGGGTGCCCAGCATCCAGCGCTTGACCAGCGAAGCCACCCGATGCACGCTGTCAACGCCGGTTGAATTTTCCTCAGATTGGCCGGAGTAAATTTCCCCACCTGGTGTGTGCGGGTGATCAGCCCGTGATGGGGTCTCGTGGCTCCTTGGGTGGTCTGCCGGGTCGGCGTTTGATGGGTTGCTGTGCCTGGGGGTCGAGCAATGAGGAGCGGGTTCGCATGGTCTCGGGGACAAGGGCGGCGTGCTCGCGCAGGCGGTACGAGTTGCCCTCGATGGGGATGACCACGGCGTGGTGCAGTAGCCGATCGAGCAAGGCGGTGGCGACGACGGCATCGCCGAAGATCTCGGCCCATTCGCCGAAGCCGCGGTTGCTGGTCATGACCATGGCGCTGCGCTCGTAGCAGGCGTTGACGAGTTGGAAGAACAGATTGCCGCCCCCTGAGCCCAATGGGAGGTAGCCGATCTCATCGACGATGAGCAGGCTGTAGCGGCTGAGGAACTTCACCCGCTCGCGCAGCTTGCCCTCGCGCTCGGCCTTGCGCATGGAGTCCACCAGTTCGGCCAGGGTGGCGAAGAAGACGCTCTTGCCGGCCTTGACCGCTTCGAAGCCCAGGGCGATGGCCAGGTGAGACTTGCCGGTACCCGGTGGGCCCAGGAAGTGCACGCACTGCTTGCGCTCGATGAAATCGAGCTCGGCCAGTGCCATGACGCGGTGACGGTCCAGGCCGGGCTGGAAGCTGAAGTCGTAGCCCGAGAGGCTCTTGACGGTGGTCAGGCGCGCGGTCTGCAGCGCCATCTTGATGCGCCGGCTCTCGCGGGTGGAGAACTCCTCGCCTAGCAGGGCTTCGATGGCCTCCAGGGCAGAGACTTCCCCCTGCTCGATGCGAGAGAGCGTGGTGTGCAAGGTCTCCAGGGCACGTGGCATCTTCAATCCCACCAGGTGGCGGCGGATGCGATCGGTGGTCGAGGCGGTCATGGGCGGCCTCCGAGCTGGCGGCCGATCTGCTCGTAGAAGCTCAGCGGTCGGGTGCTCACGGCGTGGCCGGGCAGGATACGGATCGCATCACGCGGGCCATGGGATGTCGATCGCCTGGGTACATGCCGGTGGCCGGGCAGGACCGAGCGCTGCTTGCGCCCCTGCAGCAAGGCATGTACGGCAATGAGCTGTCCGTCCTCGTGGATGCGCACCTGATCGGCGGTGGTCTCCACATCCAGGGTGCGCCTGCGGGTGCCGTCGGGCACGCTGTAGTAATTGCCGCCAACGCTCACGCAGCCCTCGCTGCTGACGCGCCGCTCCTGGCGCAACACCGCATCGAAACGACCGGCAGGCAAGGCCTGCAGGCTTGGGCGCTCTTCCTGGAAATGCTCCTGCACCACGCGCTGGGTACTGGCATGCAACCGCGCATTGGCCACGGTATCGAGCCAGAGGCGCAACTGGCGGTTCATGTCCTGCAGGTCCACGAATGAGCGCGCCATGAAGAAGTCGGCACGGATGTAGCGAAACGGGCGCTCCACCTTGCCCTTGGTCTTGGCCCGATAGGGCTGGCAGGCCCGAGGAGCGAAGCCGTAGTGCGCACCACAGGCCAGCAGCTTGGCGTTGTAGATGATGGCCTTGTCCTGCTCAGGCTCGCCCAGGACGGCGGTCTTCATCCGGTCGTACAAGATCTCGCGGGGTGCGCCAGCGAAGTGTTCGAAGGCCTGCATGTGGCAGCGCAGCACGGTTGGCAGATCCTGGTGCATCACGAACTGAGCCCACAGGTATCGGCTGTGGCCCAGCACCATGGCAAAGAGCCAGATCTTGCGTTCCATGGGCTCGCTGGCAAAGCGCACCTTGAACTCGGCAAAGTCCACCTGGGCCTGTTGGCCGGGTGGAGTCTCAAAACGGACCTCGAAGGCCGGCGCGGGCGCCGGCCTGATCTGGCGCAGGTAGTCGTTCAAGATCGTCTTGCCGCCCTGGTAGCCCAACGCCCGGATCTCACGCAGCAGCCGGGAGCCGGTCAACTCGGGCCAGGCCTGTAGTCGTTCCTGCAAGTAGCTACGGAAATCGTCGAGAGCGCCAGTGCGAGCGGCTCTGGGCTTGTACTTGGGAGCGGCAAGTCCGCGCTGGATGTATTTGCGAACGGTCTTGCGGTCATGCCCGGTTCTCTGGGCAATCACGGAGATCGCCAG
>CALMPB010000280.1 GCA_937871985.1 uncultured Burkholderiaceae bacterium | reverse complement strand
GATGCCGGCGCGCTCAAGCACATGCCCGCGACGCGCCAGCTGCTGCAAGGGGAACGCTGGCTGGGGCTGCTCAGCTACGCCGGGTCGTTCCGCTGCCATCCCATGAACTACCTGCAGACCATCCTGGCCCATGCGCGCCGGGCGGTTGCCGACCCGCAGCTCCAGCTGCATTCCGATACCTTCCACCCCACGGTAAAGGCCTGGCTGTTCCTGAGCGACGTCGGCGTCGAGGACGGCCCTTTCGTCTATGTGCCCGGCTCGCACCGCATCAATCGCCGCCGGCTTGCCTGGCTGCGCCGCCAATCCATCGACGCCCGCAGCCTGGACCGCATGAGCGCGCGCGGTTCGCTGCGCGTCTCCCTGGCGGCGCTGCGGCGCATGGGCTACCCCGAACCGCAAGCCTTCGCCGTCAAGAAGAACACCTTGGTGGTTGCGGACACGTCGGGCTTTCATGCCCGCGGCGAAAGCGGCCACGCATCCCGCCGCATGGAAATCTGGGGGTATGGCCGCCGCAATCCCTTCCTGCCCTGGACCGGGTGGGACATCCAGGGCTTGCCTGGGCTGAAGGGCCGGGCCGTTCCGCTCTATTGGCGCGCCCGGGACATCGGCGAAACCCTGGGCCTGCGCCGCAATCCGTGGCGCCGCGTCCAATCCGACAAGGCAGGTCATGAATAGCAGCGAAGCCCGCGAATCCGGTTTCCCCCGCTGCGTGCTGATTACCGGCGCGACAGGCGGCATAGGCGGCGCACTGGCGCTGGAGTATGCCGCGTCCGGCGCCAAGGTCCTCATCCTGCAGGGCCGCAACGCCGAGCGGCTGGGCGAGTTGCGGGACGCCTGCCAAGCCCGTGGCGCGCGCGTCGTCACGCAGGAGCTCGACGTGCGCGACCACGACGCCTTGATGGCCTGGCTGGCTGCCGTTTGCGAAACCGAAATGCCGGAACTCGTCATCGCCAATGCCGGCGTCAATATCAACACCGGTCCCCAGCGCCATGGCGAAGACTGGCACGACGTGCACCGCCTGCTCGACGTCAACGTCAAGGCAGTGTTCGCCACCGTGCACGGCGTGCTGCCCGCGATGCGCAAGCGCGGCCACGGCCAGATCGCCCTCATCAGCTCCCTGGCCGCCTGGCGCGGCCTGCCGGAAACTCCCAGCTACAGCGCCAGCAAGGCCGCCGTAAAGGCATACGGCGAAGCCATGCGCGACGCCTTGGGCGATCAAGGGATACGTTTCAACGTCATCATGCCCGGCTACGTCGAATCCCAGATGTGCTTCGACATGCCCGGTCCCAAACCATTCCTGTGGAAGGCCGAAAAGGCCGCCCGCGTCATCCGCCGCGGCCTGCAGGCCAACCGCGCGCGCATCAGCTTCCCGTTCCCGTTGAACCTGGGCTGCTTTCTGCTATCGGTCATCCATCCCGCGGTATCGGGTTGGATACTGAAAAGGCTGGGCTACGGTGATTGAGGCGTTCTGGATACCGCTGCTGCCGCCGTATTTGATCGGGCTGGCGTTGTCGTGGGCGGTCGAACTCCTGCTGGTTCCCCGGCCCGTGGCGCCATGGCGCCGGCCGGCCGCCGCGATCGGCGTGCACGTGGGCGTCTGGACACTGGCCTTCGCGCTGGAACTGGCGCTGTTCCGGCGCCCGTATTTCGGCGTGGCCAACGTGCTGGCGATCCAGCTGCTCATCGTGCTGGTCAGCAACGCCAAGTACCACGCCTTGCGTGAACCCTTCGTCTATCCGGACTTCGAGTACTTCACTGACGCCATCAAACACCCCCGGCTCTATTTGCCGTTCTTTGGTTTGATGCGGGCGCTGGCCGCGGGGGGAGGGTACGGCGCCGCCTTGTGGGCGGGGCTGGTGTTGGAAGATTCGGTCACGGCCGGAGCAGGAATCTGGCTGGTGTCGTTTGCCGAACTGCCGCAGGAAAACATGTTCGATCCGACGGCTCCGGTCGTGCCGTTCTTTGCGCATACTTTGGCGCTGGCGGCTGCGGGTCTGGTCTTGGCCATTCTGACGGGCAGACGCAATCCCGTTGCCTTCGATGCGTCAGAGGACTTGCGGCGTCTTGGATTGATCGCGGCACTGTGGGCCTATGGCCGTAGCGAACGCCAATCCACCGCTGAATTGCGCGCAAGCGCTCCGTTCGCCAACGCCAAGCCGCCTGAAGCCTTGCCGGATCCGCTTCCGGACCTCATCGTCATCCAGAGCGAGTCCTTCTTCGACGCCCGGCGCGCATATCCGCAGTTGCTGCGCCAAGACATCCTGGCCAACTTCGACCTGCTCAAGTCGGAGGCCGCCGCGCACGGGCAGTTGAAAGTGGCGGCTTGGGGGGCGAACACGGTGCGCACGGAATTTGCGTTCCTCAGCGGCATGACGGCGGATGCGCTGGGCATCCATCAATACAACCCGTATCGGAAGCTGGCTTCGGCGCAAGGTTTTCCGACGATCGCGTCATATTTGCGCTCGCTGGGTTACCGGACCATCTGTGTGCATCCGTATCATCGCAGCTTCTATCGGCGGGACAAGGTGTTACCGCTGCTGGGATTTGACGAATTTGTCGGTATCGAAGCGTTTCAGGACGCGAAGAAGGACGGCCCATATGTTGGCGACCGGGCATTGGGAGATTATGTGACCAGGCTGTTGCAGGCGCGATCCGGTCAGCCGGTGTACGTGCATGTGATCACGATGGAGAACCACGGACCGCTGCATTGGGAGAGCGTGGATCCGGATGATGCGGAGGATGTCTTTGAAGCCCCCGTGCCGGATGGGTGCCGCGATCTGGTCGCCTATGCCCGGCATTTGCGCAATGCCGACGCAATGTTCGGCGCGCTGAGGAGGGCTCTGCTGGCGCGCGGGCAGGCTGGCGCGCTGTGCCTCTTTGGAGATCATGTCCCGATCATGTCCGGCGTGTACCGGGCACTGGGCCCGCCGGAAGGCCAGACGGACTATGTCGTGTGGCGTTCAGATGGGGCCAAGGCGGCCATCGCGCGCGGCCTTCAGATTGGCGATTTGCCCTTCACGCACCTGGAGGCCGCCGGCGTAAGGGCGGAATGCCTGAGAACACCAAGTATATTTGGACAAAATGAGCAAAGATACATTCTGCAATAAAATACAGCGTTTGCTTAATTCAAGATCCTACATGCGTAACAGCCCGCAGGAGGATTGCCGGTACAATCAGCCCCTTTGCGCCGATCGATTAATTGAAAAGCAATAATTCAACCAAATTTCGCAATGATCGCAGTATTTTGCATATTTTGAAATAAAGAAAAATGCTTTTTAGAACGCTTAAAACTACGCGATTGGCCTGCGTACTCGTCGGAATTCCGATGATTCTTGCTCTGCTGTATTACAGCTTTTTCGCTCTTGATCGCTATGTGAGCATTGCACAGGTTACCGTGCGGCAAGCGGGGGCCCATGATGCGCCTCAATTGCCCGGGCTGGCAGTGATGCTCGGCGGCGTAAATCCCACTTCACGTGAAGAAACGCTGTTCTTGCGTGAGTTCATAACCTCCATGGATATGCTGAATGTTCTGCAGGCCAAGCTCAAGTGGAGTGAGCATTATGCCGGCAGATGGCGCGACCCTATTTACTGGTTGAATTCAAACACATCGCAAGAAGAGTTGCTGGATTATTACCGGCGCATGGTCTCGGCATATTTCGACGAGCAGACTGGCTTGCTCGAAGTCGAGGTGCAGGCGTTCGATCATGTGTTCGCGCAAGAGGTGCTCAAGGCCATTCTCGCGGAAAGCGAGCGGTTTGTTAATGAATTGTCTCACCGCATGGCGCGGGAACAGATGAGATTTGCCCAGGCTGAGCTGGCCAATGCGCGCAGTGTTTATGAGCACCGGCGTGATGAAATGATCAAGTTTCAGAGCGCAAACAAGCTTCTTGATGCTCAAGCGGCTGCGCAGGCGCGCGCAGGCGTTATTACTGAGCTCGAGGCTGAGTTGACGCGGGAAAGAGCTGCGCTGAAGGCAATGCAGGCAAGCTTGAACGGAGATAGCCCGCAGGTCAAGCAGCAACGTATTCGCATCCGCGCGCTGGAGCAGCAGGTGGAGGCCGAAGGAAAGCGTTTGGTTTCGCAGGCGGACGGAGAGCAGTTGAACGTGATCGCTGCGAAGTATCGCAATCTGGCAATCGACGCGGGAATTTCCGAGGAAGCTTATAAGTTTGCGGTTAGTGCGGTCGAAACGGCGCGTGTCGAGGCCAGCAAGAAGATCCGGAGCCTCGTCACCATTGTCAGCCCGAATAAGCCGGAAGAGGCGCTCTATCCACGCCGCTACTACAACCTGCTTACGATCTTCATAGTTCTGCTCCTGCTGTATGGCATCGCGCGATTCATTATTGCGACGATTGAAGACCATCGTGACTAGAGCCCATTCCGACCCAATACAAAAAAATGTTCGCAGCAGATAACTCCCCGCAATTGCCTTCGTTGAATGGCAAGCGCTTCATACTTCGTTCGGCCCTTATCGCAGGGCTGTCGATCATGCTTGGCGGTTGCGCAGGCAGCATCCTGTCTGCAGCCGGCCCCTCTATCGACGCCATCTCGTGGCATGCCGATACGTCGCAATACAAGCTTGTGGACTTGTCGGCGACGACAATCGCTCCCTACATGCGCCCACCAGAGCGTGAGCTGAATCGTTCGGTTGCCCCGACCAGCATGCCGGAAGTGAGGCTGGTGCCAGGCGACGTGTTGAAGGTGATGATCACCGACGATAGCGGCATGGAAAAACGGGTGTTCGCGCCGCTTGCGTTGGGCGGCACCGTTTTTGACAACGTGCGCGTGGACTCGTCGGGTCGGATTTCGCTGCCCTATGTTGGTAGCCGGAACGTGAAGGGAGCGACGCTGCCGGAAGTGGAACAGATCATCGCCAAGAGTGTGCGCGGGCTGGCCAGCGGCCAAGCTCAAGTACACGTCGAGCTGGTTGGTGACCTGTCGGGTTCGGTCCTGGTCGCCGGGGCAGTGAAGTCGCCGGGGAGATTCTCTGCGCTTCAGGGGCCGCTTACGCTTCTGGATGCTGTAAACCGCGCAGGGGGGCCGGTTCTTGAGCCGCATTTGATTCGCGTCGTGTTGCGCACCGGTCAGGAAGCACGCAGCTTCAATTATGAGGAGCTACTGTCGGGGCGCAACGAGATTGTCCCTCCAAATTCCGAGATCATCCTGGAACGGGCGCGGAAGCGGTTTGTGGCCATGGGGGCGGTTACGCAACCGGGGTTGCATGACTTGCCTTCGAATAATCCCAGCCTGCTTGAAGTACTCGGGGTTGCGGGGGGATTGCGCGAAAGCGCGTCGGACGCCAGCGGTGTTTTTGTATTTCGCCTGAACGAGCCGGCTGCAGATAGCGCCGACGGCAAGCCTGAGGCCGAAGTATTTCGTTTGAATATGAAGAATCCGGAGGCGATTTTCCTGGCCAGGCAGTTCCTCGTGCAACCCGAAGACGCAGTCTATGTGACCAATGCGGCTGTGTACGAATGGCAGAAGATTATTTCTCCGATTGTCCAGGTATTGGTTCTTGGCCGTACGGTGCATACCGGCTTCTGACTTTGGCGCAGTGGCATTGATCTTTTCTCATGAATAAACGCGGACCTTTCAAGATATCCCGAGCGGTGATATTTGCCCTTATCCTCAGAGAGGTTCGGGGGAAGTTCGGCGCGAACAGGCTTGGCGCATTCTGGTTCGTGTTCGAGCCGTTGGCGCATATTGTCGTGATGATCTCGATATATACCGTCCTGCGCGCGCATCGGAATTACGGCGTGGACTTGCCCATGTTTCTCGTCTCGGGGGTCATTCCGTTCCTGCTTTTCAAGAACATTGCGTTGAAGGGCATGGAGGCGACAAGCGCCAATAAGGCCTTGTTTTCCTATCGCCAGATCAAGCCATTCGACACCATCGTGGCGCGCGCCATCGTGGAATGCGCATTGATGGCTTGCATTTATCTGGTCGTCATTTTCGCTTTGGGATTTTGGGGTGGATACGATGTGGCTATCCATCATCCTCTGGAATGGTTTTTCTTTCTTGGAATAGGAGTGCTCTTTTCCTTTGGCCTGGCGCTGATATTCTGTGTGATTGGCGAAGCCGTGCCGGAATCGAAAACGTTTATCCGGCTTTCATATATGCCGCTGTATCTCTTGTCTGGAATCATTATTCCTATCTGGATTCTTCCACCCCAGATTCTGGACTGGATGACTTGGAATCCGCTGCTGCATATTATTGACGGGATGCGCGCGAGTAATTTTCTCATGTATCCGAAGATCCGCGGTATCAGTGGCGCCTATGCTGTCGCGATAACCGTCGTTACCTTGTGCATCGGTATGGCTTTGTACCGCGCTCAACGTTTGAAGCTGGTCGCCCTATGATTGAATTGCGCAATATTTCCAAGTCCTACGCGACGAAGAAGGGAAAGATCGCGGTTTTCCAGAATCTGTCGCTTACGATTCCTGGCGGAAAGAATGTTGCGATTCTCGGCAATAACGGGGCGGGGAAGTCGACATTGCTCAGGCTGCTTGGCGGCATTGATGTGCCCGATAGCGGAAAAATCGTCAGTGAGAAGACGATTTCCTGGCCGGTGGGGCTGAGCGGAGGATTGCAGGGCTCGCTCACGGGAAGGGAAAACGTCAAGTTCGTTGCCCGCGTCCACGGCGCCGAGGGGGCCCGGATGCGTGAAGTCTTGCGTTATGTCGAAGACTTTGCCGAGATCGGCGCGCATTTCGACCATCCGGTCAAGGCGTACTCATCCGGGATGCGGGCGCGCCTCGCATTCGGCTTGAGTCTGGCGTTCGATTTTGACTATTACCTGATCGATGAGGCGATGTCGGTTGGCGACGCGCATTTCAGGGAAAAAGCGACCAAGGCCTTCCATGACCGGATCAACACCGCAAATATTTTGCTTATCACTCACGGCATGGGGCAGGTGAGGAAGCTCTGCAATTATGTGCTTCTGCTGAAAAACGGGGCCATTGAAAAGTTCGAGGACGTGGAGAAGGGCATTGAAGCCTATCAGCGCGGATGACGATTTGCCGACATGGCCGCTCGTTTTGGTGCACGGCCTGATCAAGGGATGGTTTTGAAAGTACTGGTTTTGTCCGATTACGACTCCCGCGTGAAATGGGGAGTCGCGCTCGCCAAGCTCATGACCGACGCCGATTGTATTGAGGTGGTGGTCGACGAGGCAGAGCGCTCGCTGGCCCGGAGATATTCGTCCGAGGTCGCGCATGTCTATCGGTCCAGGAATGCTGTCCAATTTGCGGCGGGCCGCGATCTACGCGGATATGACGTAGTTTTGATCGCTTTGGGTGGCCGGGCGAATGTCAAGGCGGTGTACGCCATTCAGGAAAAGTTCCAGCCTGGGGAGCCTCGTCCAGTCCTGGTTGGTGGCTTCAACGGCCTGACCGATAGAAATGACCCGGATGCGATTCTCAGCCGTGTCGGAATGGATATGGTCATGGTGAATTGCGAGGCGGATCGCGCGGCATTCCTCGAGACATTGAATACGCTGGAGGCCGATCCGCCCAGGCTGGTCGTAACGGGTTATGTAAGGGAATACCGCCAAGATAATTCGGGAAATGGTCAGAGGCGAGTGCTGTTTGTGCAACAGCCGGGGATCCCCGGATCGGCCAAAGCCTACGAATATTTGCTCCGTAGATTGGCGGACTGCCAGGAAAAGGATCCGGATATGCATCTCCAGATCGTACTTCGGCCGGAGGGCTCCCGTTCGCTTAATGCTTCCCGGCATCGTTATTCAGCCAAGGCGCTGACGGAGTCGCAGGTTCAGCGAGTAGGCCGCAGGAATTTTACCGTGGAGGACAGGCCGATCGAGCAGTTGATCGGTGAATGCGATGAAGTATGGTCGATTTCATCTACCGCCCTGATGGAAGGTCTGATGATGGACAAGCCGATTCTTTGCATTGATGACTTCGGTATTTCCAAGGCCAATGGCAATCAGTATTTTGTCGGCAGCGGTTTGTATTCATCCCTGAGCGCGGGAGAGGCTTTGCGCGGTCGACGTCCCGGTGCTGAATGGCTGGAGTTGAATGTGCCGAAACCAATGGAACGCAGCGCATTGCAGGCTCTCCTGCGCCAAGAGGCGAAATCAATAGCGGATCAGGGATTCAGGAAGCGGAGATCTTTCTATTCCAATAATCCATGGCTGACGCCAAGGGATTCCGCAAAAAAGGGGATTTTTGCGTTGTGGCAGGGTCTGTGGGGCAGGCGCTACATGTTTAGATATAAATAAATTCTAGGATTTTGATTATGGTATTCAGGGAACGTG
>CALMPB010000279.1 GCA_937871985.1 uncultured Burkholderiaceae bacterium | reverse complement strand
TGTGGACCAAGCTTTTCAAGGTCGGACCCGTTCGAGCGATTGGCTCCCAAGCAGCGCATATTCGCTGCTTGTTCCAAAGATGTATCAGCTTTGACGCATCATACTCGCTCATCACATTAGTCGGAGCTCGGTCAACCGGCTTCTCGTCGCCTCAAGCTAGATCGCTGCTGATTAAGCTTCCTTCAGTGCTCTGTGCAGTTGTGTCGACCCTGTTCGTCAGGGTCATTTCCTCGCCCTCGAAACCTGAGCTTATTCGTACATTGGCGTCGTGCCGCAGCGCTTGCGCTTTGCTCACATGAGCATTACAAATGGCTCATGTGATACGAGGAGGCCGTTATGACCGCACAAGCATTTGACATTGCGGAATCGTTGGGGCTGAAAACTAGCCAACGATCGCCCTTGGCTTTCGCGAACAGCATCAAGGCCGGGCTTCCCCTGTCGGCGCTCGAAAGCTTGTCCAAGGCAATCGCGCCTAATGATGCCGGTTTTCCCTATCGGTTCGTTCCACGGGCGACCCTGACCCGTCGCAAGAGCTCCAGTGCACCAAAACTCACCGTCGATGAAGGCAACCGTGTAGCTGCGGTTGCAAAAGTCTGGGAATTTGCGATGGACATCTACCACGATGAAGAGAAGGCGCGGTCCTTCCTCTATCGTCCCCATCCAATGCTGGAAAATCAACGCCCGATCGATGTCGCCACAGACACTGGCGTGGGCGCCGATCTAGTCATCAACCTGTTGGGTAGGGCAGCATACGGAGGCGGTGTGTGAGGCCGGGACTCGTCGACCGAGTCCTCTATTCATACCGCATCGGCGATCCAGGAGGGGCACACCCGATTTTCGACGACGAGGGTGCCCGGCTATATCCGGGGCGCTGGAACACACCTAGCAGCCCTATGATCTATTCCTCGGAGCATTACGCAACCGCGCTGTTGGAGAAGCTCGTTCATTACAACGGCACCCTGCCCGCAAATCAGCATTATGTCCGCATCACCATACCGCCAGGCGTCAGCTACGAGGAATTTCCGGCCGCCTCATATTCCGGTTGGGATGAAGCAACAGGGTCGATTTCCAAGGCTTACGGAGCCAAATGGTTTCTGGAAGCACGTTCGTGCATCTTGATCGTCCCCTCCATCCCTGTCGGGCGGATTGAGCGCAACTTCCTTATCAACATGCGGCACCCTGATGCACGGCAAATAAGCCACGACATGGCAGCCCCGGTGCCTTGGGACGACCGCCTGTTCCTGCCTTGATGCAACTCTCGCCAAAACATAGGATAGACAGCCTTGCACCGCGCCCGCCTATCACGAGCTCCACTCGGCAGGGCAAGACATCAACGCGGCTTGTCCAAGCCCAGCGAAATTTAGAGGGAAAGCCGGACTTCAATCTTCATTGCCCGCTTGATAGAGCTCTACGTCCCCGCCTCAAATTTCCTTTGTCAACCACGATGGCCTAGAGGACCAAGAACGTTTTGTGATCTGTCAAAAAAGCAGTGACAGCGTTTTGGCCCGATGCGGCGATTTTATGGGGTTACGGTGGCTCAGGTCGGTGATTGTGAACAAATCACTGACACCCTGCGAACCCAGACCTCCTCACCCTCTCTTCTTTACCGTCGCAACGGCAATCCAACGAAAGGTTGGGGCCGGTTCCACCATGGAAACGGCGCTGGAGCGTGGGAGAACCGCCGGTCGGCTACGCGCCCAGGTCGGCTATTCAGCAGCCCTCGAGCCGCGCTCCATAGCCGCCTGTCCGGTGCTCGCCGCTCTCAGAAAAAGCGGCCTGACGGAGTACGCCCCATTGTTGTCATCAAGACTGGGCATTTTTGCCCCAAAAGGTTTGCTAGCGGCGTGTCGGCAGTTGAGGACGAACCAATGCGTTGGATCTTTTTGCTATTCGCTGGAGTAGGCGTGGTGGGTTCGGGCTGCGTTGAAAAGGGTAGCGAACCGTCACCTGCCCTGTCGGGAACAGGTGATAACGTGCATTTCGATACGCCCTTCAGCGATCCAAACGATACAATGCCAGAATCTCTGGCACAAACAGGAGGAATCTCGATCCAGGAGGCGAGGCAAAGGTTAGTGCTGCAGCACGAAGTCAGCATCCTCGCCGAGCATCTGAGAAAGAAGTATGGCGAAAGATTTGCGGGGGCTGCGATCGAGCCGGAACCGACTTTTCTCGCCAAGTACTACTTCGTCGGCGTCAACCTTGTTGAGGCGCGGGCGGCTCTATCGACATTCGGCGTCTCCGCGGATTTGCTGCCGCTGATACGACTTGAGGCCGTTGCCGGAACAGAAGCGCAGATGCGAGCCAAGGCCGTTCGCATGCGAGAGCAACTGCTTGAACAACACATCGACGGAAGTGTTGCCGTGGGCATCATGGGGTACAAGATCACCACCCTTCAAGTTGAGGAGGCAGCTGAAGCCTTACGATTGGGTAGCGTGGAAGGCGGCAATGCCGTTGTGATTGAACGTTCTGCTCCCGTCTTGATCTTTACGAACTAATCCACGCGTTGCTAGCTGACGAAGTCCTGCGAACACAATTGGCATGCTACGCGTTCTCAAGGTTTCAAACAGCAGCAACCACCGGCAGGACTCGACCAAAGCACGAACCCGCTCCGCGGGAGGGTCGCTTGGGGTGACGTAGTGTAGTATTTGTGAGGCTTTCGGCGGG
>CALMPB010000278.1 GCA_937871985.1 uncultured Burkholderiaceae bacterium | reverse complement strand
CGGGTCACTTTCAGCGATTAGCAGGGTCAATGCTGTTAGCCCTTGCTCGTTCAAGGTCAGGAGTATCCCTTCCTGGCGCAGGTACAGCAAGAAGAGGAAAGCCCCGGAGCGTTTGTTGCCATCCGAAAACGGGTGGTTTTTGATGACAAAATACAGCAAGTGCGCAGCACATTCCTCACGGGTTCGATAAAGCGGTTCACCAAACATTGTCTGCTCCAGATTACCTAAGATGGCACGCAACCCCTCTCCTCGATCACGAGCAAATAGTTCCGAAGCTTCACCACGCGAACGCAATTCCTCCCCCAACGCATCCAAAGCCCTGCGAGCTTCGGCGAAGCGCAGGATGCCCTTCGCCGGTTGTGCACCGACCGGTAAGCCCAAAGCTCCTTCATCATAGTCTTGCAGCAACCTCCAAGTGCGGGAGTAGCCCAGAATCAGGCCCACAACCTCTTGCCCCAGATCCGAAACCAACTGCTGACGTGTCAGCGTCTGACCCAACAGTTCCACCGCTTGTTCCAGCTCTGCCAATCCTTGCTGAGCCAGACGGTGCTCGTTCAAGCTGTAGCCTAGGGTCAGATGTTCGCGCAACACACGCGTGGCCCACTGACGAAAGCGCGTAGCTCGGTTGGAATTGACGCGATAGCCAACGGAAATAACGGCGTCCAGGTTGTAGTGTTTGAGCCGGCGCTTGACCTGTCGCTTTCCCTCCTGGCGAACTACCGAGAAATCCTCGGTAGTTGCTGATTCGACCAACTCAGCCGTCCTATAAATATTCTTTAAGTGCAGGCCGATGTTATCTGTCGATGTATCGAAAACGTCAGCCATCTGTGCCTGCGTCAACCAAACACTTTCAGCGTTCAATTGAACCTGCACAGCCAGTTGCTCATTTTCAAAGATGACGATCGAATTCATACCTTAGCCTTGGTCGAAGTAACCCCTGCAGGTTCGCACGAAAAATAATCAGATACGAAGAACACTGTCATGATATCGGAACATGCTCTCACGACATATTCCTGCATGCCATGAAAAATGCCATTGATAATGCAACACGCATCATCAATGGCATTTAATTTTTATTCAATAAAATCAATAATTTATAAAATCGTCCTCACTCCCACTCGATCGTCGCAGGCGGTTTGCTCGATACGTCGTAGGTAACGCGGTTGATGCCACGCACTTCGTTGATGATGCGTGACGACACCTTCTTCAGCAGCGAATAAGGCAGTTCGGCCCAGTCGGCGGTCATGAAGTCGGAGGTTTGCACGGCGCGCAGGGCCACGACGTAGTCGTAGGTGCGGCCGTCGCCCATGACGCCCACCGACTTGACCGGCAGGAAGACGGAAAAGGCCTGGGAGGTCAGGTCGTACCAGTTCTTGCCGCTGACGGGGTCCTCGGTCTTGCGCAGTTCTTCGATGAAGATGGCGTCGGCGCGGCGCAGCAGGTCGGCGTATTCCTTCTTGACTTCGCCCAGAATGCGCACACCCAGGCCGGGGCCGGGGAAAGGATGGCGGTACACCATGGCGGGCGGCAGGCCCAGGGCCACGCCCAGCTTGCGCACTTCGTCCTTGAACAACTCGCGCAGCGGCTCGAGCAGTTTCAGGTTGAGCGTTTCGGGCAGGCCGCCCACGTTGTGATGCGACTTGATGGCGACGGCCTTGCCGGTCTTGGCGCCGGCCGATTCGATGACATCCGGGTAGATGGTACCTTGCGCCAGCCAGCGCGCATTGCTGAGCTTGCCGGCTTCGGCCTGGAAGACTTCCACGAACTCGCGGCCGATGATCTTGCGCTTGGCCTCGGGGTCGGACACACCGGCCAGCTTTTCCATGAACTGGGCCGTGGCGTCGATGTGGATGATCTTCATGCCGAAGTGGTCGCGGAACATGCTCATGACCTGCTCGCCTTCGTTCAGGCGCAGCAGGCCGTGGTCGACGAACACGCAGGTAAGCTGGTCGCCGATGGCCTTGTGGATGAGCGCCGCCGCCACGGAGGAGTCGACGCCGCCGGAAAGGCCGAGGATGACTTCGTCGCTGCCGACCTGGGCGCGAATGCTGGCCACGGCTTCGGCCACGTAGTCGGGCATGTTCCAGTCGCCTTCGCAACCGCAGATTTCGTGCACGAAGCGCGACAGCAAGGCCTGGCCCTGGGCGGTATGCGTGACTTCGGGGTGGAATTGCACGGCGTAGAAGCCGCGCTCTTCGTCAGCCATGCCGGCGATGGGGCAGGAATCGGTGGAAGCCATGAGCTTGAAGCCGGGAGGCAACTGGGTGACTTTATCGCCGTGGCTCATCCAAACCTTGAGCATGCCGTGCCCTTCGGTGGTGGAAAAATCCTCCAGGCCGTCGAGCAGGCGGGTATGGCCGCGGGCGCGCACTTCGGCATAGCCGAATTCGCGATGGTCGGACCATTCGACCTTGCCGCCCAGTTGCAGCGCCATGGACTGCATGCCGTAGCAGATGCCCAGCACGGGCACGCCGGCCTCGAAAACTTTGGCCGGCACCTTGAGCGAATCTTCGCTGTAGGCCGAAGCGTGGCTGCCCGAAAGAATGATGCCCTTCAGCCCTTGCTGCGCTTCGATAAAGGCGGCGTCGACATCGCCCGGGTGGATCTCGCAATATACGCCGGCTTCACGCACGCGGCGCGCAATGAGCTGGGTGACTTGTGAACCGTAATCAAGAATCAGGATACGCTGGTGCATGGCTGGAAAGTCTGTAGGACAAGGCCGGCTCGCGCTTTGCGGGCGCCGATCCGGCCGATGGTTTGACATGAATGAAAGAAGCCGGCCATATGGCGGCCGGCTTCGTGAACGGCATCAATCGGCCCGGTAGTTCGGCGCCTCTTTGGTGATTTGCACGTCGTGCACATGCGATTCACGCACGCCCGCCGAGGTGATTTCAACGAATTCGGCCTTGGTGCGCATTTGCTCGATAGAGGCGCAGCCGCAATAGCCCATGGAGGCCCGGATGCCGCCCACCAGTTGATAGATGATGGCGATGACGCTGCCCTTGTAGGGCACGCGGCCTTCGATGCCTTCGGGCACGAGCTTGTCGGCGTTGTTGGCCGGATCCTGGAAATAGCGGTCGGCCGAGCCGTCGCTCATGGCGCCGACGCTGCCCATGCCGCGATACGATTTGTACGAACGACCCTGGAACAGCACGACTTCGCCCGGCGCTTCTTCGGTGCCGGCGAACATGCCGCCCATCATGCAGGTGAAGGCGCCGGCAGCCAGCGCCTTGGCCACGTCGCCCGAGTAGCGGATGCCGCCGTCGGCGATAAGCGGCACGCCCGTGCCCTCCAGCGCCTTGGCTACATCGGCGATGGCGGTGAT
Organism: uncultured Burkholderiaceae bacterium; assembly: GCA_937871985.1. The sequence goes on along the minus strand of CALMPB010000278.1, from coordinate 15,741 downwards.
TTGCGGCACGCCCACGCCGGCCACGATGCGCGTGGTGCAAATGGAGCCGGGGCCGATGCCGACCTTGACGCAATCGGCGCCGGCTTCGACCAGGGCCAACGCGGCTTCGGCGGTGGCGATGTTGCCGCCCACCACCTGGACGCGCGGATAATTTTTCTTGACCCAGCGCACGCGCTCGATGACGCCGGCCGAGTGGCCGTGGGCGGTATCGACCACGATGACGTCGACGCCGGCATTGGCCAGCTTTTCGACGCGCTCTTCAGTGCCGTCGCCCACCCCGACCGCGGCGCCCACGCGCAACTGACCCTGGGCATCCTTGGCGGCGAAGGGGTGTTCGGTGTTCTTGACGATGTCCTTGACCGTGGCCAGACCGCGCAGCTCGAATTTGTCGTTGACGATGAGCACGCGCTCGAGACGGTGCTGGTGCATGAGGGACTGGGCCTGCTCAAGCGTTGCGCCTTCGGGCATGGTGATGAGGCGTTCCTGCGGCGTCATGATGTCGCGCAGCGGAACATCGAGACGGTCTTCGAAGCGCAGGTCGCGGTTGGTGACGATGCCGACCAGCTTGCCGCCTTCCACAACAGGCAGCCCCGAAATGCCGTGCTGGCGCTGCAGGGCGATGGCGTCGCGCACCTTCATGGCCGGCGTGACGGTGACGGGGTCGATGACGATGCCGAATTCATGGCGCTTGACCCGGGCCACTTCGCGGGCCTGCTCGTCGGCGCTGAGGTTTTTATGGACGATGCCGATGCCGCCCTCTTGCGCCATGGCGATGGCCAGGCGCGATTCGGTCACGGTATCCATGGCGGCCGAGACCAGCGGGATATTCAGGGAGATGGAACGCGTGAACTGGGTGACCAGGGAAGTGTCGCGAGGCAGAACCTCGGAATAGGCGGGGACCAACAACACATCGTCGAAGGTGAGCGCTTTTTTGATGAGACGCATTAGATAGCTCCGTACGCAAAGCAAGATTATACGCTTATCCGGGCGGGCAGCCTAGCGTCCCGCCCTATCCAGCCGTGGGGTATTGGCCCCTGAAACCAGCCTGCCGGGGCGCCGCTCCGGACGAGGAGCGGACGCCCCTCCCGCCGCCTACCCGAGCCAGACCCGGGCGTTGCGGAACATGCGCAGCCAGGGGCTGGCGTCGCCGCCGCTGTCGCGCTCGCCCCAACGCTTGGGCGACCACGACATCATGACGTTGCGCGTCACGCGCTCGGGATGCGGCATCATCACGGTGAAGCGGCCGTCGGCCGTGGTGACCCCGGTCAGGCCGTCCGCGCTGCCGTTGGGATTGCAGGGGTAGGCTTCCGTGGCATTGCCCTGGTTGTCGACAAAGCTCAGCACCCGCGCCACCTGCGACGCCTTGCCCTGCAGGCCGAAGTTGGCATAGCCTTCGCCATGAGCCACGGCAATGGGGATGCGGGCGCCGGCCATGCCCTTGAAGAACAGCGAGGGCGAATCGGCGACTTCGACCATGGACAGGCGCGCCTCGTATTTTTCTGACTGGTTGCGGGTAAAGCGCGGCCAGTGCTCGGCGCCCGGAATCATGCTGGACAGGGCCGCCATCATCTGGCATCCATTGCAGACGCCCAGCGCAAAGGTGTCAGGGCGCGCAAAATACGCGGAAAACTGATCCGACAACTGCTGATTGAAGCGTATGGTCCGCGCCCAGCCTTCGCCGGCGCCCAGCACGTCGCCGTAACTGAAGCCGCCCACCGCCACCAGGCCTTGCACGTCGTCCAGGCGTATGCGGCCGGACAGCAGGTCGGTCATGTGAACGTCCCAGGCCTCGAATCCGGCCTTATCGAAGGCCCAGGCCATTTCGACCTGGCTGTTGCAGCCCTGTTCGCGCAATATGGCGATTTTGGGGCGCTTGCCCGTGGCGATGAAAGGCGCGGCAATGTCTTCCTGCGGGTCGAAATGGACAACCGGGGTAAAGCCCGGATCGTCGGCGTTCTTCCAGACGTCGAATTCGGCCTGGGCGCAGGCCGGGTTGTCGCGCCTTTCCATGATGCGCCGGCTGACTTCGCTCCAGTGCTGCGCCAGTTCGACGCGGGGCTTCTGGTAGATGCACTTGCCGTCGCGGTAGAACTGGATTTCGTCCTGGGTGTTCAAGCCGCCCAGCACATGCGAATGCGCGGAAAGCCCCGCCGCCCGCAACTGCTGCAGGACGGTATCGCGCTGCGCGGCGGGAACCTGGATGACGGCGCCGGCTTCCTCGGCGAACAAGGCCTGCAGCGTGATTTCGTCGCGCTGCACCGACACCTGCTCGGGGCGGATCTTATAGTCGCCCCAGTCCGACACATTGGGATCGATGGTCAGCATGTCCAGATTGACCGACACACCGACGCGCCCGGCGAAGGCCATTTCGCACACCGTGGCCAGCAGGCCGCCGTCGGAGCGGTCGTGATAGGCCAGCAAATGCCCGTCCTTGTTCAGTTGGCGGATGACCGTGAAGAAAGCGGCCAGCGCTTCGGCATTGTCGATGTCGGGCGCGGACTGCCCCACCTGGTTGAACGCCTGGGCCAGAATGGAGCCGCCCAGCCGCTTCTTGCCCAGGCCCAGGTCGACGAGAATCAGCACCGTGGCGCCCGCATCGGTGCGCAACTGCGGGGTGAGAGTTTGGCGCACGTCGGCCACGGGCGCAAAGGCTGTGACGATCAGCGAAACCGGCGACACCACCTCGCGCTTGCCGTCGGCCGCATCCCAGGCCGTGCGCATCGACAGGGAATCCTTGCCCACGGGAATCGACAGGCCAAGCCGCTGGCACCAGTCGCTGACGGCGGCGACCGTGTCGTACAGGGCCGCATCCTGGCCCGGCACGCCGCAGGCCGCCATCCAGTTGGCCGACAGCTTGACGTCTTTCAACGACTGCACATCGCTGGCGGCCAGGTTGGTCAGCGCCTCGGCCACGGCCATGCGCCCGGAGGCGGCCGCATCCAGCATGGCGATAGGGGTGCGTTCGCCCATGGCCATGGCTTCGCCGCGCACGCCTTCGAAATCCGCCAGGGTGACGGCGCAATCGGCCACCGGCACCTGCCACGGGCCCACCATTTGATCCCGGCTGCTCAAGCCGCCCACCGAACGGTCGCCGATGGTAATGAGAAAATTCTTGTTGGCCACCGTGGGATGGCGCAGCACCCGCTCGACGGCCTCTTCCAGCGGAATGACCGTAAGATCCAGGGCCTGCGAAACACCCTCCAGGCGCTGCACGTCGCGCGTCATGCGCGGCGGCTTGCCCAGGATGACGTCGATGGGCACGTCGACCGGGCGAATGTCTTCGTCCGGCCCCGACGCCGGCGCATCGGCCACGCCCGGCAACCCTTCGCCGTTCGTGACGCGCAACTGACGCTCTTCGGTGGCCACGCCCACCACGGCATACGGGCAGCGTTCGCGACGCGCAATGATGTCGAAGCGCGGCAGGTCTTGCGGCGACACCGCCAGGACATAGCGCTCCTGCGCTTCGTTGCTCCAGATTTCGGCGGCAGACAAACCGGACTCTTCAAGGTGCACCTGCTTCAGGTCGAAGACAGCTCCCCGGCCCGCATCGTTCACGAGCTCGGGAAACGCATTGGACAATCCCCCCGCCCCCACGTCGTGGATGGCGATGATGGGGTTTTGCTCGCCCTGCTGCCAGCATCGGTCGATGACCTCTTGCGCGCGGCGCTCGATTTCAGGGTTGCCGCGCTGTACCGAATCGAAGTCCAGCTCGACGCTGTTGGCGCCCACGCTCATGCTGGATGCCGCGCCACCGCCCATGCCGATGCGCATGCCTGGGCCGCCCAGCTGGATGAGCAACGCCCCGGGAGGAATGGGGTCTTTGTGCGTAAGCCGGGCGTCGATGCTGCCCAGGCCGCCGGCGATCATGATGGGCTTGTGGTAGCCCCAACGCCGGTCGCCAGCCGTTTGCTCGAAGGTACGGAAATAGCCCAGCAGGTTCGGACGGCCGAATTCATTGTTGAACGCCGCCCCGCCTATGGGGCCTTCGATCATGATGTCCAGGGGGCTGGCGATGCGCTCGGGAATGCCGTGGGAATCGGCTTCCCAGGGTTCGGGCGCGTCGTCGAAACGCAGGTTGGACACGGTAAAGCCCGTAAGCCCGGCCTTGGGCTTGGAGCCCCTGCCGGTTGCCCCCTCGTCGCGGATTTCGCCGCCCGCGCCCGTGGCCGCGCCGGGAAACGGCGCAATGGCGGTGGGATGGTTATGGGTTTCCACCTTCATCAGGGTATGCACCTGGGCCTGATGGTGGCCGTAGGCCGTGGCGCCCGCGGCGGCTTCCGCCCGCGGCTGGCCGGCGTAGAACAAGGTGGCCGCGCCGCCCTGCATAATGGCCGCGTTGTCCGAATACGCCACCACCGTGCCCTCGGGCTGGGCGGCATGCGTGGCGCGTATCATGCCGAACAAGGTATTGGGCTGCGCCGCACCGTCGATGACCCACTGGGCGTTGAAGATTTTATGGCGGCAATGCTCGCTGTTGGCCTGCGCGAACATCATCAGCTCGACGTCGGTGGGGTTGCGTTGCAGTTGCGCAAAGGCCTGGCACAGATACTCCACCTCGTCGTCCGACAGGGCCAGGCCCAGCGCGCGATTGGCTTCCAGCAAGGCATCCTGGCCGCGCCCAAGGATATCCACGGTTTGTATGGGCTTACCCGGCAGCGAGGCGAACAACGGCGCGCCGTCGAAGGCGGCATCCACCACGGTTTCGGTCATGCGGTCGTGCAGGCAGGCGGCGATTTGCGCAAGCTGCTCGGGCTTGATGGTGTGCGCGCCCAGCAGACCGCGCGCCGGCTTGACCGCGTAGCGGATGCCGCGCTCGATGCGGCGCACCCCCGGCAAGCCGCAATTATGCGCGATATCGGTGGCCTTGCTGGCCCAGGGCGAAACCGTGCCGAAGCGTGGTACTACCCGCAGCACCAGCGTATTCTTGTCTTCGGCCGGCGCGCCCAGCCCTTCGCCGTAGGTCAGCAGGGCCAGCAGGCGCTTTTGCTCGTCGGCGCCAAGCTCGGATTCCAGCCACACATAATGCTCGTACCGGCCCTGGATATCGCCCACCGGCAGGCCCAATTGGGCAAATCGCTTCAGAAGGCGCTCGCGGCGAAATGTGGATAAAACACAAGAACCAAGGAAATGCTGAATGGAGGTCACGGTCGGGCGCAGAAGAGAGAAGGAATGAAGACTGCCATTTTAACGGGTTAACCCGGGGTGCGCTTGCCGTGAATAGGCCAAGCGCCAGGTTAAGACCCTGCCATGATTCTTGCCGCATCCGCGGCCCCCGTCTCGACGCGCGCGGGTGCGCAGAAGACGAATCAGTCGCCCTGCCCGTCCGCCTCGGGGTAGCTGATTTCCAGGATATCCAGCTCGTCGACACCCGCCGGCGTGCGCAGCGTGACCGTATCGCCCTCGCGCGCCTTGGTCAGCGCCCTCGCCACCGGCGATATCCAGCTGATCTTGCCCTGCAAGGGTTCGGCTTCGTCCACCCCCACGATGGTGACGCGGAACTCTTCGCCGGCCTTGTCCGAATACAGCACCGTGGCCCCGAAGAAAACCTGGTCTTTATTGGGCTGGGTGGCCGGGTCGACCACTTCGGCGATTTCCAGCCGCTTGGTCAGGAAGCGCATGCGCCGGTCGATTTCGCGCAGGCGCTTCTTGCCGTACAGGTAGTCGCCGTTTTCGGAGCGGTCGCCGTTGGAGGCCGCCCACGACACGATCTGCACCACTTCGGGGCGTTCCTCGTTCATGAGGTGGGCCAGCTCGGCCCGCAGCTTTTTATAGCCGCCGGTCGTCATGTAGTTCTTGGTGCCGGCCGGCAGGCGTACGGTTTCCGGGCCGAGATCGTCATCGCCCTCGTCGTCGGATTCTTTGACAAACGCTTTGTTCATAACACCAACCGCCACCTATCGAATTCACATGCACAAGATTCATTCTACTAAAGCCCGCCGGATCGCGGACGGGTAGTCGGCATTGCCGGCGCAATAGCCGGCCGGCAGTTCCACCACCGAACGGGCGCCCAGGCAAACTGCCATTCGATTGGGGGCCACACGGGCAACGGCTTTGACGACATTGTGCCGCGCATCCAGGAAAACCAGGTCGATGGTATAGGCCAGCCCGAAGGTATGGACGGCATTGCAAGGGTGCAGCCACAGCCCCCTATGCCCGGCAAGGCGGGGCAAAGCATGCAGGCCGCGCAGTCGTGCCCAGAACCCGGTGGCCCGATGCAGGATCAGCGGCGCAGCCCCGCTTTGGCCTACCACTGCGCCCCCAGCAGCTTGATTGCCAGGGGAAAGCCAATGATCAGGAACGTGCACGGGAAAATGCAGAAGACCATGGGGAACAGCATTTTCACGGGAGCTTCCAGCGCCAGCTTTTCGGCGCGCAGAAAGCGTTCGCTGCGGCGCTGTTCGGCCTGGGCGCGCAGCAAGGGCCCCAGGCTCATGCCCAGTTGGTCGGCCTGGCCCAGAGAGGTGGCCAATTGCCGCAAAGGCGGCAAGCCGGTGCGCGCCGCCATGCGATGCATGGCTTCCAGGCGCGGCATGCCGGCGCGCATGTCGGCCAGCGCATGACGAAGCTCGTGCCGCAATGGCCCGACGGGGCCATGATGCGCGGCCTGTTGCAAAGCGCCTTGCAAATTGAGCCCGGCCTCCACGCACAAGGTCGTCATGTCCAGCAAAAAGGGAAGCTCCTGCAGCATATGCCGCTGGCGCGCCGCGCCCTGCTCCCGCAGCCAATACAACGGCCATCCAAAACCAGCCAGCGCGATGGGCAAGCTGTAGACGACAGACTTCAAAAAGCCGGGCGAGAAACACCAGTGCAGAAAAAGAGCGGTCAAGACGGCCAACGCCAAGGCAGCCAGGACCTGCATGGCAAAGATATGTTCGGGCCGATACGAGGGCTCGATTCCCGCAACCTGCATGCGCCTGGCCAGGGATTGCCGCTGGCGCCATGAAAGCAGTAGATTGCACGCCGGCGCCAGCGCATTGACCCACGGCCAGGACAGCCTCAGCAACAGCCGGCCTTTATCGGTTTCGATTGGTGGAGAGTGCCGGGACAGCGGCCCCGTGATCACCCTCATGGCCAGGCAAAGCGACAGGCCGGCCAATATGCAACTTGTCCAGAACAGCATAAGCGGCTCCCAAGACGATTACTGAAGACACGATTTTCTTAATCCTCCAAGCCCCCCGACTTCCGCGGCAGGCCGGACGCTCGAAGCTTCGTTGACCCTTTAAATCGGTATATTGACGATGCGGCGTATGAACAGCACTCCCACCAGTTCCAGACCCGCCACCGTCGCCAGCACGCCCCAGCCCGCCGGGGTGTGCCACAGCAGAGCCATGGATTCCGGATCCAGCCATTCGAGCGCCAAGGCAAGGACAAACGGCAGGGCCGCCACAATCCAGGCCTGGAGCCGGCCTTGGGAAGTCAAGGCTCTGACGCGGCCCAGCAGATGCAGCCGAGCCCTTAGCGTGGCGCTGATACGCTCCAGGGTCTCGGCCAGGTTGCCGCCGCTTTGAACCGCTATGGTCAAAGCCGATGCCAAGAGGCCCATGCCTTCGGTGGGCATGCGCCGATGCAATTGCGCCAGCGCTTGTTCAAAGGACACCCCCATGCGCTGCTCGCGCAGCATCTGGCCGAATTCCTGGCCCAGCGGAGCCGGGGCCTGGGCCACGAGGTGACGCAAGGCCTCCTGCACCCCGGATCCCGCGCGCAGCGCCCCGGCCAGGGACAGCAATAGATCGGGAAGCTGCTCGTCGAACCGCTGCAGGCGCATGCGTTTCAAGCGGGCAAGAACGAAACGTGGAGCGAGCAAAGCGGCCGCCGCGGCCAGGAGAGCCAGCCAGACATTGCCCGTTGCAATGTAGAGAAATACAGCCAGGCTCGCGCAAACCGCCAGGTTGGCCACCCACAACTGGGAAGGATCCAGAAACAGGAAAAACTCGCTCAGGCGATCCACCGCCTGGCGCTGAAATGCGGCACGATAGTTCTGGAACGCCCGCGCGGCCCAACCCTGGGCAAACCAGGCGGCCGCACACACCGAGACGGCGACCGCAAGTATGGCCATGATTGTCAGCAACATGGCTTCTCGACTCCTTAATAGGCGTTAGCAGGCCTTAGCCGGCGATCGCGCCTGAAGGCGCCGAAGGCGGAAATACCGCCGAGACCTCGTGCAATATGGAATGCCCCGAAAACAGCTCCGCGCTCAAGCCGGCTCGTGCAAGATCCTGGGGAGAAAAGCACTCGGGCATGACGCCGCAGCCCGAAAACGCATGGGCCTGCTCCGCATGCCCCTCCCGATACCGGAACAGCTCCTGGGTCTGGATGCGCCCGCTTTCCATGCCCGTAATCTCGACGATGGCGGTGACGACGCGCCGGCCATCGCTCAGCCGCGCCTGCTGCACCAGGATGTGAATGCTTGCCGAAATATGCTCGCGCACGGCCTGCAGGGGCAGATCCATGCCCGCCATCAGTATCATGGTTTCCAGCCGCGCCAGGGCATCGCGTGGACTATTGGCATGCAGCGTGGTCAACGACCCTTCGTGGCCCGTATTCATCGCGCTCAGCATGTCGAAGGTTTCAGCGCCGCGGCACTCGCCGATGACGATGCGGTCTGGCCGCATGCGCAGTGCATTGCGCACCAGATCGCGGATCTCGATTCGGCCGCGCCCTTCCAGATTGGGCGGCCTGGCTTCCAGAGCGACGAGATTCTGGTGGGCCAGCCGCAACTCGGCGGCATCTTCGATGGTAACGATGCGCTCGCCGGCGGGTATGCAGTTGGAAAGAATATTGAGCAAGGTGGTCTTGCCCGATCCTGTGCCGCCCGAAACAATCATGTTCTTGCGCTGTACGACACAGGCTTGCAGGAATTCGCCCATCGGTATGCTGAGCGCCCCCACTCCCAGTAAATCCTGCATTTGCAGCCGGCGCTGGGGAAACTTGCGTATGGTCAGGCTTGCGCCGCGCAACGCAACCGGAGGAATCACCGCGTTGACGCGCGACCCGTCGCGCAGCCGCGCGTCCACCATGGGCGAGCTTTCGTCGATGCGGCGTCCCAATGGCGAGACAATGCGTTCGATGACACCCAGCACGGCCTGCTCGCTGCTGAAGGCCATGCGATGCCGCCGCAGCCGGCCGGCTGATTCGACGTAGATCTCATCGTGGCGATTGACCATGATTTCGCTGATTTCAGGGTCGTCCAGCAACGGTTCCAGCGGCCCCAGCCCCACAGCCTCGTCCACGACTTCCTGCAACAAGCCCTGCCGATCGACGCCCTCCGGCAGCTCACGATCGTCCCGGATAATGTGGGATAAGGCCGCCGTGGCTTCCGAACGCAACGCCGCATCGCTCATGCCGGCAATATCGCGGCGGCGCAGATCGAGCGCTTCGAGCAAGGCCGCATGCAGCCGGCGCCTGTGCTGCAACAAAAAGGCGTCGGCCACAGGCGCGCTGGTCAAGTCGGCAACGGCCTCGCTGTGTTCACGAGACGAGTTCCACGATGGTAAACTTTGGCCGGCATCCAGGATCGACGAGGATTGCCGGGCCGCAGAACCCCGTATATCGCCTTCCTGCACCGCGGGGCCAGGCAGCACAGGCAATGCCGTGGCCCCCGAGCCCGCGCGGATGCAGATCAGGCAGGGCCCGATGACGATTTCATCGCCAGGGCACAACGGCCCATAACGGGTAATGCGTGCGCCATTGACCCAGGTGCCCGACAGCGACCCGAAATCTTCGATGTAGACACCGTCCTCGCCTTGTTCGAGGCGGGCGTGATGTTTTGCGACGCGCCATGCCGAAAACCTCAGATGGCTTTGCGTTGCGCGTCCAATATCGCAAGGCAGCGCCACGGCCTGCACGCGCGTGGCCCCGCCTTCGAAACGCAATTCGAGCTCCAGCATGGTTTATTCTCCCGAATGCCGCTGATTGCCGTTGACCCGGCCGAAGCCGGCGCCTTCCCTCCACTGCGACCCCTTGCCTCGATACGGATTCCAGCCCGACGACGCACCATTGCCGGACGGCTCGGGCAACGCAGCGGAAGCCCGCACCGGAACATTGATGAGTTCGTCCGCCTTGAACGTCGTATGCAGGATTTCATTGGAACGCCGTATGCGCTGCATCAGATCGGGATGATCGGGAGCGACCACGATCGGGGTCACGAAAATGGCCAGCTCGGTTTCACTGTGCTGAAAGCGGGTGGACTTGAACAGCTCGCCCAAAATGGGAATATCGCCCAGGCCCGGCAGCTTGCTGACATTGCGCGACTCCTCGCGCGACAGGAAGCCGGCCAGCACCAAAGTCTGGCCCGAACGGACATTGAACTCGGTCGAGGCACGGCGTGTCTTGAGCGACGGGCCATTGGGCACGGACAAGGTACTGTCCACGGAACTGACTTCAACCTCGATGCGCGAACGCACCGCGCCATTGCGCTCGATTTGCGGCGTAATGCGCAGCGATACGCCATAAGGCTTGAAGACGGTATTCGTGTTTCCATTGGCGTCGGTGGCGGAATAAGGCACTTCGCCTCCGGCCAGGAATTCGGCGGTCGCCCCGCTACGCGCCAAAAGCTGGGGCTGCGCCAGGACCACCGCGGTTCCGGTCTGCGCCAGCGCGTCGATTCGCGCCGACAAGACCGCATTGACGCCGAAATAGCCCGCTAAGGCAGCGCCGGAATAAGGCAAAGGCACGATGGATTCTCCAGGCCGATCCGCCAGTTTTCTGGAGCCGGCATCCCAGGCCAGCCCCGCATTGAGCCCGCCGTCGGTTTCGCGGCCCCAGCGCACTCCCCATTCCTGCAATTGGGAACGCGGCACTTCAACCACCTGGACATCCAGAAGCACCATGTGATCCCAACCCACCTGGCTGGTAAAGTCGAGCAATTGCGGGTAGCGCTTGCTTAATGCCGCGACCCTCTCGCGATCGGCATCCGTCAGATCGTCGCCCTCGACCAGCAGTTTGTCGCCCACCGTGGAAATACGCACGTTGGGAATACGCTCGAGAGCCTGACGCAATTCGTGCTGTATTTGCCTGGAACCCTCGGGGGCCACCTCGACCTGATAGCGGTGGCGCTGGCCATTGGCCGACCATATGTGCACCGCGCTGGCTCCTTCGTGCCGCGCGAACACGATGACCTCTTTTTCTTCCGTGGTGACGGCATTGAGCACATGACCGTCGCCCACGGCGACCCGCGCCACATCGGGCACCGCCAGCACCTTGACTTCACCCACCTGCATTCGAAGCAAAACCTCCTGGCGCGCGCAGGCCGAAGACACCCATGCCAGAGATGCCCATATGCCAAACGCCACCGCGCAAGAAAAGGCGTTCATGCCGCATTACTCTTCATCGAATCCGGCAGCTTCACCGCGGAAGGCATAACCAGGCTCGAGCAATGCCCGCGACGGCTCAAACGCGAAAAGATCAGGCGGTTCTGAAGACTGCTGGCTGGATGCCGGCGAACCCGGCATGCTTTTCTGGGCGCCAAGCCACGCACTGACAAGCTCGGGGGTATAAGGCAGGTTGAACACGCCATTGTGCGGGGGCGCCGCCGCGCGGCTCGCGCCGGAAGATCGCAGGGCCGGCACGCTTCGGGCCGCCTGATTGCCGTAAATGACCGGCGCCCTCTTGGGCTTTTCCGCGATAGCGGAGGCGGCTGCGCCAACCCCAATAAGGCTGGCGAGATCGCCGCGCACCGCCCGCTGGTCGGAGCGATGGTCGTCGGGACGCCGCAGCAAGGCGGTAATGGTGCCGCTTTGCCTGGCCGCCACCAGCTTGATCGCGTCTTCGGGAGAGGTGTCCAGAGTTACGGTGGAATAAGCCCCAGCCGTGGATCCCGGCCCATCGCCGCCCGGCCGGGTACTGCCCCCGGTCGCCAACACCAACACACCTTGCAAAAGCGGCGCGGTAACACGCCGGCGCTGATGCTCGAACGATACGTACAGATCGATGAGGTCGCCCGGCTCGAGCAGCCCCGAGACCGAATTGATGGCGTCGACAGGCATGGTTATTGCTCGGCGGCCGTTGCCGAGCTGGTCTGAAAACGGCGTGCTGCGCGCGCGTACGGTATGCACCGGCAATATGGGATCGCCCGCGCGCAAAGGTGCAACCAGAGTATGGCCCACCAAACTGGAAAAACCCTCGGGGGCGATACTGCCGCTGGACACCAGGGCCGCGGGAATCTGGCGAACCGCCAGATGCTCGGTATCGAGCCTGGTGCCCGCCGGAAGGTCGAACGCCGCCACCACACGCTGCGCCATGGGAACCTTGGCGTTGTGCTCGATTTGCAGGATACGGTTTTGTATGTGCTGGCGAGCCGCCCATGCCGCGAACAGGCCTGCCGCAACGGCTACCAGCAGCATGGCTATGGAACGATTGAACACAGGAAGGCGCACGGACAGTCTCCTGTAGGCGGTTATTCGATATGCTGCAGGAACACGGCGCTGCCGCGCTCCATGGGCATGGCGGCGACAAGCAGGCTGGACGAGGCTCGCCGCCAGACTTCGGCGCCCGGCCACCAGGCCATTTGCGCTTCGTGTTGCCAGCCAGTGCGGCGCAAATGCCGCTGCAGATAGGCGGTGAAATCGCCCGTGGATAGCGAGGCGCCATATACTTGTTGCACGACCCGCCTCCCGTTCACCGAGGACTCCTGGCTGAACTGCAGCCTTGCGGTCTTCGAGAGCCACGGGAAGGCTTGCTCGGGGCCTTGCAGCAAACGCTCGAGCTTTTGGGGATTAACCTGCAGTATCGAAACCCGCCCCTGGGCGCCTCCGGCGCTCTGCTGGATTTCTGCAAGCCAATGCCAGTCGGCGCGAATACCCGTAAGAAGGATGCTTTTGTTATAGGCGATGACCCGTTGGAAGCTGTCGCTATGTTCGGCCAACTTTTGCGCCGTGGAAAACAAGGCGGCGGACGATGAAAACTCGCGCCAATGAACGGGAACACCATGCACATGCGAGGCTTGCGGCTCGGCCCAGCGAAAGCGCGCCGTATCCACACTGGCAAGCGCATGGAACGCGCCGATATCGGCACGCGCCGGCATGCATGCCATCAGCAACGCCCCTGCATGCAGGCAGAATACCGAAAGCGACTTCATGGCAACCCTCCTGTGCCGACAGAAAAATGCTGTTCCGGAACCATGCCTTGCCAGGCTCCAAGCCAATCGAATACCGGCGCCGGCCGCTTCCATGCTCCGTCCACCGCAGTTACCGTGGCGGCAACTTGCCGGCCAAGGGTGGAAGAAGCCGCCGCATCGCCCCATGCCAAGGCCGATTGCCCAACCTTGAGCTGGGTATCGCGGTCGCTCGATGCGTGTCCCGCGCCCGACAAAATGGCGGTGTGACGAACCAGCCGCGGATAATAGGCGTCGAACTGGCGCAACCCGGCCCCAAACGACGCGTTCGGCAAAGAAGCGGCCGCGGCCACCGCCTGCGGCGCGGCCGTAACCTGTGCTGAAAATATGCCCGCATCTTCAAGCAGCCATTCGCGCCTCAAGCGCTCGGCGTCGGCATGGGCGCCGCCTGGCTGGGCCTTGGAGGAAAGCCGGACATCGCGCATGACCTGTAGCGTTATCTCGCTGCGCGTAGCGCTTAATAGTTCGTGCCCGCGCCTGTCCTGCCACTGATGGCCGGGCCCCATGAAAAACGACTGGCGCAATGCGCCAACCGGCCGATAATCCGGATGACGGGCCAAGGAAAATGCAGCATAGCGGCTGGCATGGGAGGCTTGCAGCGCCATGTCCTGGAAACGCAGCAACCACGCGCTTGCCACCCATACCGACAACAGGGCCAGCATGACCACCGCCCCCTCCAGCAGAGCCTGGCCGCCCTGCCCGTGACCAGCGATATGAATATTCGAGCGCCCGACGGCAAGGCGACGAATACAACGGTCTGCCGGGCTATTCATGCTGCCACCCCGATCCGGGTTCCGGCGACAGGCTGGAATCGAGCCTGGCCTGCCAATACGGGTGGAAAAGATTGGGAAGCTCGTGACGCCCGTCCTGCCGTGCCTCTGGCCGGGCGAAAAATGTAGCCGCCGCGCTGCGCGTGACAACAGTAAGCCCTTGCGGCCCTGGATGCTTCAACATGACGGCAAACCGCAGCGCCTCGCCCGAATTGCCTTCGGCGCCGATGTCGATATAGTCGGCAAGCCCGCGCCCGGGCCAATCGGGACGGCCAGCGACTGCCTTGGAATTGGCCAGAGGATTGGCGTCGCCGGAAACGATGTCCCATTGCGTTGCCTGCTGCACCCAGCGCCAAAAGTCCTGGGCCGAGAAATTCTCGGGCGGGTCGTCGACATGAGGGACGCCGGCCAGGGCTTGCCGGCTGGGCGGAATCCAGCCCCAGCCCATGGGATATTCGCGATAGTAGCAACCTATCCACTTATTGGAGCGCAAAGCATGGAAGGATTGCGTGTCCAGCGACTGCCAGCGGCCCGAAGCATCGAGCTCGGTGGTGCCGCGCCGACGCAGTTCGTGACGCAGCCAGGGACAGCGCGCCTGGACATCCCATGGATTGCTTGCAGTGCGGTTGCGCGGCTGCAGAAACCCATACATATTTGCGGCTTCGAGAATAAAGGGCCTCAACATTTGCCGCGCCCCATATCGCCGAACATACCCATCCCAATTATCATCGCTGATGGCGAGGTCGAAACTCGAGGATTCAGGGTAGTGCCGCCCCAGCACGGCCCGGGCAGCCGCCAGCCTTGCCTGCGGCACACTGGCGACGATTTCGTTCTGGACGGCGGCCAATACATCGTGCACGCTGCGGTCGTGCGCCGCGTAAGCGCTGGCCAGGCTGCCATGGGTGGCCGCAAGGCTTTCCATGCCGGCTGCCGGGCTCGCCGCCAGATAGGCCGCGCCATGGTCGGCGCCGAACAGCATGGCAATGAGATACGCGGGGGGATTGCCCGTACCGAGCTGGCGGGCCTCGGTACCGCCCAGGCTCGCCCACGATCCCAGCGTAACCAGATGCGCCATGGCCACTTGATGCCCCACTTGGGCGCGATTGATGTAGGACAGCATGTTCAGGGCACGGGCCTGAACCAATGCCGCGCTATATGCGGCCGCATCCAGGCCGTGCAATTGCCGGGCCTTGGCGGCCACCACCTGGCCAACGGAAAAGTAGCGCAACAAGGCTATGGCCGCTACGCCGGCAAGCAGCATGCCCAGCACCAGCGCCTGGCCCTGCTGCCTGTGGCAAACCCCAGACATGCGCGAGGCGTATTTCATTGCCCCGCTCCCGCATTGCCGGTAAAGGATTTAAGGCTTTTGGCTGCAGCCTGAGCCGCCGCGGACTCGGCGGCCGACTGCGCCATGCGGGATTGCTCGGAGCCGTCTTCGCCGGCAAGTTCCTTGGCCATGGCGGCGGTTTGCGAACGCACCACCTGGCCAAAAGTTTGATAGACGGCGATGGCCGCGACCGCTACCAAGGCCACGATGATGATGTATTCGGTCATGCCCTGACCGCGCTGTCCCGGGTAAGCTTTGCGCACCGCCGCCTCCATGATTCCACGCTACGAGGCTTGCAGTTTGGCCCACCGCCGCCAGGGCCACAATTCGCAAATGCCGAGCTGGGCGAATTTGCGCCGGGGACTAGCGCTTTTTGCCTTGGGGCGGCCCAGCGAAAAGGAAGCCCCCACGCTGCACCGCTAACGCGGTTTGCTGCCCCCCAAGGGGGCGCTTTTTGCCTTGGGGCGGCCCAGCGGCAAAAAAAAACCTCCGGCATGAACTACGCGCTGAAATGCGCAAGTTCATGCCGGAGG
>CALMPB010000277.1 GCA_937871985.1 uncultured Burkholderiaceae bacterium | reverse complement strand
CCGTCCTTGGTGACGGTGGGAGCGCCGAACGAGCGTTCGAGCACAACGTTGCGGCCCTTGGGGCCCAGGGTGGTCTTGACGGCGTTGGCCAGGGTGTTCACGCCGCGGACGATGCGGGTACGCGCGTCGTCGCCGAATAGTACTTGCTTAGCAGCCATTCTTGTATTCCTTGCTTAATTCGGTTGTAAATTACTGAATGACGGCGAGGATTTCGTCCTCGCGGATGACGAGCAGTTCTTCGCCATCGACTTTCACCGCCTGGCCGGCGTATTTGCCGAACAGAACCTTGTCGCCAGCTTTCACGTCAACAGGCAGAATTTTGCCGTCTTCGGTCTTTTTGCCAGGACCGACAGCGATGACTTCGCCTTGATCGGGCTTTTCAGCGGCGCTTTCAGGAATAACAATACCCGAAGCGGTGGTACGCTCGTTGTCCAGACGTTTGACGATCACGCGATCGTGCAAAGGACGCAGTGCCATGAAGGAACTCCTGTATCAAAAAAAATTGGTCAACATTAACCGTGGGGCAGGCTGTTAGCACTCTACCCCTTCGAGTGCTAATTATAGGGGCGATGTGGAATTCTTCAAGTACTGCCAGTAGGGTTGTTACATTTTTACGCGGGGTGGCTGTCGACTGCGCCGTCGCCCTGGCGATGCCGGCGCTGCCAGAACGGCTGGTCGGGCCAGCGGGGCTGCATGTCGTAAAAATAGCTTCGTTGCGACAAATAGGTTTGCCAAAGCTGATCCTGCTGCTCGGCGTATTGCTGGATGTACGGATTGTGGCTGCCCAAGTCCGCCGCGCCTTGCGGGGGGGCATCTTCCAGCGCGTAGTGGATCATATGGCCGGCGTGGCTGCCGGTTCGCAGCGCCTTGTCGATGCCTTGCGACGACAGGGGGTCGTAGGCTTGCGCCGCATCGCCTACCGCCATCCAGGCGTCGCCGCAGAAATCCTGCAGCCGCTGGCTATTGGCCGGGGCCCCGCGAATCATTCCGCTTGGCCGATAGTTTCTGGCTTTGAGCAAGGGCCCGATATGCGTCGAGTGTTCGAGTTGCTGACCGAATCCTGGCGCAGAGGCGGCCATTCTCGCCGCCGGCAGATCCTTGTCGGAGTGCAAAACCACCAGTCGCCTGGTTTCGTTGTTTTCGTCGCCCGGCAAGCGGTTGCTGTACCACCAGCCGTGTGGCGCAGCTTCGATTCGAGTGTGGCGGTCGTCGTCTTCGCCAACGCAGGAAAACCATTGCGCATAAGCGAACAGCCGATCGTCGCTGGGGGAGAACGGAACGCCCAGCGCCCTGGCCACGGCCGCCCGCCGGCCGGAGGCGTCGACCAGGTAACGCGCGCGATGCGATTGCGTTTGCGTTTCCGAAGCCAATGTGACTTGCCAATTGAACAAGGGGTCGGTGATCCGTGAGCACGACTCGAAGCGGATTCCTTTGAGCACGGCGGTTCCCGCTTCGATGGCTTTCGAACGCAGGGCCTCGTCGAAGGCCAGGCGCTCGACGCATAGTCCGAAGCCGGCCGGGGTGAAAAAAAAGTCCGTGGAGTCGGGTTGCCCGGTTGCCCACAGCGAGATATTGCCGGCGGTTTTAAAAAGGCCTTGAAGGCTCCGCTCGGGGGATTCAAGGTCTCCGAGGAAGTGCCTGACGAGGCCGATGGCGGCCGGAGGCAACGATTCGCCCAGCTTGAAGCTGGGGGCGGCCCGTTCTTCCACCAGCAGCACACGCCGGCCGAATTTGGCCAGCGTGATCGCGGTTGCGGCGCCCGCCGGGCCGGCGCCGACAATCACTGCATCCCAGTTCGTGTCGGCGCGGTCGTTCCGGGACGATGGCACGAATTACTTGCCTTTGGCGGGAGGCCGGTTCAGTGTCGGATCGCGCTCTTCTTCGACGAATACGGTTGAACCTTTGTCCCGCAGGAAATTGCCGTCGGGGCCCTTGACGGGAAGCACCATGCCCAGTTTGGGCCAGGCATAGACCATCTGGTGGTAGCCGTCGGTGGATGAAAGGGGTTCACCCTCGCTGTCGTAGCCGCGGAACCATTCCTTGTAGGTTCGGGTCTGGTTTTTTTGATCGTATTCGAAAACGATATCGGGCCGTTGTGTGGGCCACCATGCGATGTTGCACGACCAGAAGTCGCCTTGCCATGGACTGGACATGAAGGCCGCGATGGAGCCCGGTGCGTTGTCTTTGCCCACGCGGAACGCTTCGGCGAAGAATTCGCGGTAGATGATCAGGTAGGGAAATTCTATGCCCGGGTGGAAGCCGCCGCCGATGGTCGGCTCGAGGGCCGAACTGTCGAGTGCATGCGGCTGTTCGGCCAGCGGCAATTTTTCGAGGGCCACGGGCTGTTGCGGGGCGCCGACCTCGAAGTCGCCGTCGGACCAGTTTTTCAGGTGCTTCAGTTGCCAGTCGGTCAGGCTCAGGTACTGATTGGGGTAGTGGTTGCCCAGCTCTTTGTTTTGCGCGGGCTTGCCAGCCGTGCCCCACAGCTTGGGCATTTTGAAGTCTTCTACGGTTTCCTTGAATTCTTCGTTTTTCCAGCTGGTTGGCCGCTGGGGAGGAGGGGGCTGCAAGGAGTCCACCAGCCGCCCGCGCTTGCCCGTGGCATGCCGCATCAGGTTGTAGATCATTTGCCGGATCGGTTTGCTTTGTTCGCTTGGGTCGGCCATTGCTTTCAGGAATTCGGGGGCAAGCAGGTCGCCAGGTTGTCCCGGGCCGTGGGCGATGTTCTTGGTTTCAGGCGTGACGCCCGCTGCCTGAGCGCTGACCCAGCCGTAGTGAACCGCCTTCTCGAAGGTGGGATAGATGTCGCGGTAGAAATTCGTTTTTTTCCCGGTGTAGGGATAGGATTCGGGAAACGCTTCGTAGACACGATCCAGAATTGACACCACATGGTACATGTGGGGCGCGTACTTTGGCGGTGCGGTGACGATCCATGCTCCCGCCTTCGGATTGCGGGTGCCTTCGTCCGAGGCCGATTTCACGTTGTCGCGCGTGCTTAGAACGGTGCCGTCCTTGAGCATCACCGTGGCGTCGATTTCGCCGCCACAGGTGTCGTCCCACCAACCGGGGATGTTGAAATAGGCGAACTGGTTGGTAAGCGGGTTGGTGCCGTTTTCGGGGCCGTTCGGAGGGGAAATGGTTTCGCTGGGGTTCGACAGCTCCACCTTGGGCGTCGTGACGCATTCGCCCTCGCCGGGCGCGGGAATGAACAGCAGGCGATCCTTGTCGTCGAGCCGGAGCTGCCCAAGCTCGATGTCTTTGGCGGCTTTATAGGTGACCTCGACTTCCTTCGAGCGGTCTTTGGGCGTAAAGCCTTCGAAGCGCAATTCGCCCGGCAACGTGCCTTTTTCAATGCCGGTGAAAACATCGCCTTTCATGACGACGGGCCCTTTCTGGCCGGAGGCGATTGTATGTACGCCCGGATCGATGATGAGCTTGTCGCGCTCGCTCGGCTTTTTGCCGGGCTGGATGGACGGATTGCGCAGTTTGTCCGGGTCGAACAGATAGGCGCCCTGAAACGCGTAATTGGCGGCCTTCATGTTCCGGACATGAACGCGCCATTGAATGGATTTGACCAGGTCGGAATCCGACGAGAGTTCTGCTACGACCTTGCCGTCGGCATCGTAGCCATACACACGAAACCGCTGCGCCTGGCGTTTCAATCGTGCCGAGCCGTCGCGGTAGGTGCCGCCGTTGGGCCCCGGCCCTCCGCTGCCGCCCGGATCCACCACGATTCCCGGCGCTTCGGGGCCAATGTAAAACTCATCGCTGTTTCCCAAGCGGGCCAGGCCAATGCCGGGGTGGATGCGGATGCTCTTGATTTTTTCGGACACGTTCACTTCCTTTATGAAAAGGCCTTGGTGATCAGGCGCTTACGATTTTCCAGTCGAGCAAGTCTGCGGAAGAAACCACGTACCGGGTATCGAAATGTTCGATGCGTACGTAGGTCAATCCGTTTGACTGGGTATGGGAGCGCACCGAGAAGCCGCCGCCGAAGCCCGCCTTGATGGATTTTTCGATGTGTGAACCTGTTTGCTGTGCCGATGCGTCGTTCGGGCTGCGGCCCTTCATGGCGCTGGAGACGCCCGGCAGCAATAGAACACCGGCTGCCGCGCATCCTTTGACGAAATCCCTACGCTTGATATTCATGTTTGTCGCTCCTTGATTCCCGCGTCGCGTTTATGTGGATTGTGCGGATCCATTCTACAGACTGCCCTGTTTTGTAACAAGGCCGATGCGGTGCTCTGTTTGAGTGTCATGAAATCTTCATGCAGCGCTCCTGAAGCGCAGGAGGTGCGCACGTCGGCCCATCCGGCCGCGCTCAGTCCATTTCCGCGCAAACGCCTTGCAGCTTTTGCAGGATGTCGTACAGGCGTACTCGATCCCTGGCGTTGAGCGTCAGCAGCAGTTCCGCGTGCTTGGCGCAGGCTTTGGGGATGATTTCGTCGACCATCCTGGAGCCTTTGTGCGTGATTTTGCAGACCAGCGAGCGGTCGCCGGTGTTCATGGACGCGGTGTAGACAAGCTCGCGCTGGGCAAGCTCCTTGACCGTGCGGCTGACCATTGCTTTGTCGCTGGCCGAGACTTCCGCCAGTTGCTTGAGGGCGATGGAACGATGGTGGGCCACCACGGAAAGCAGGCGCCACTGGGGCAGGGTCAGGTCCGCCTGGCTGGCGTAGGCGGAGGGAAAACGTTTGAGGTGCGCCGCGATCCTGACGATGGGCACGGATAGAAAGTCTTCGACGGTCAGGTTGGAGCCATCGGGCTCGATGTGTTCCCAACGGCGGCGGGTTGCATGATGTGTTTTCACGGCCAGCATTGATCTTATTTGTGACCCGATTGTCTCCGGGGCGGGGTGGAATATGGAACGCGAAGCGATTGACTGGTAATATTATGATTTATCAAATTGATAAGTCATAATAAACAGAATTGTGCGCTGCGTCGGCGCCTGAATCAAGAACAAAATTTTGAAGACTCAAAAATTATCAGGCTATATTCAGCCTGTAAACCGTAGTATTGGCAAGACCTTATTATGATTTATCAAAATGTTTTGCGCGTGTCAATAGGTAGAATTATTTGTTGATTCATCAATTTGATAAGTCCAAAATAATAAGATGTTTAAAACATTGTTTCATATATGGATCATTTGGAAGGCGGTGTGGCCATGAAAGATTCTGCAACAGTCGATCTCATCGAAGATCTGCCCCAGGTCGATGACCTGACGTCGCGGCATTCCACGATTGGCAAGGGTATCCCGCAGGTCAATCACCGGGCCAAGGTGATGGGCCGGGCGCAATACGCCGGAGACCTCAAGATGCCTGGCATGTTGCACGGCGCCATTTTGCGCAGCCCCTACGCGCATGCCCGCATCGTCAGCATCGATACTTCGGCCGCGCTGGCCCTGCCGGGCGTGAAGGCGGTGCTTACCGGGGATGACGCGCCCGACACGCTTTGGGGCGGCGGGCCTGTCAAGGATCGCTACATCCTGGCCAAGAAGGTGGTTCGCTTCGCGGGCGAAGAGGTGGTTGCTGTGGCGGCCATTTCCGAGGACATCGCGCGTGACGCCCTGGATCTCGTCCGGGTCGAGTACGAGGAACTGCCCGCGCTGCTGACCACCCATGAGGCCCTGGATCCCGAGGCGCCCACTGTGCATCCGGGGCGCAAAGACAATATCGCGCACGAGATACGTTTCCATCGGGGCGATGTGGATGCCGCCTTCGCCAAGGCGGATCTGGTGTACGAAGCCACTTACACCACTTCCCCGCAATACCCCGGCTATCTGGAGCCCATGGCCTCGGTGGCCTCGCTGGAAGCCGACGACCGTCTGCACGTCTGGACGTCGACCCAGAGCGTGTCGCTGGCGCGCTCCCGGATCGCCAAGGCGCTCGGGATTCCCATTTCGTCGGTGCGCGTTTCGCAGCAGACCACCGGCGGCGGCTTTGGCGGCAAGATCGTCGAGGACGACAATCAACTGGTAGCCGGCCTGCTGGCCTTGCGCACCAGGCGCCCGGTGCGTCTTTTGAATAACCGCCTGGAAGATTTCCTGTCGTGCTGTACCAGCGTTCCCGAGCGCATCACGCTCAAGCTGGGCATGACGCGCGAAGGCATCATCGTGTCCAAGGATGTGCGCATCATCGCCGATTGCGGCGCCTATGCGGGCCTGGCCGGAGAAGTGATGCACGTGTCGTCCATGCGCAGCGACAATATGTTCCGCAACGTCAACGTGCGCTGCGACGCCGAGCTGGTCTATACCAATACGCCTCCTCACGGCGCGTTCCGCGGCTTTGGCGGATCGCAGATGCTGTTCGCATTGAACAGCCATATCGACACCATGGCGCGCGAGCTGGGCCTGGATCCCGCCGTCATTTACGAGCGCAACGCCATCGGCGCGGGCGATACCACCGTGCATGGGTGGAAGATACGCAGCACCGGTTTCAAGCAGTGCGTGGTCGGCGCCACGGCGGCCGTGGATTGGGTCAAGAAGCGCGCGGCGTCGCGCGGCACGGGCGTGCGCCGGCGCGGCGTGGGCATGGCCGCGGCCATGCACGTCTGCGGCAATCGCACGATGGGCAACTGGGACGGCTCCACGGTCGTCGTCAAGTTGAACGAAGACGGCGGCATCGTGGCGCAGTGCGGTGAATGCGACATGGGTCAGGGCGCGCTGACCATGCTCACCCAGATCATCGCCAACGAATTCAAGGTGCCCTTGTCCAAAGTGCGCCTCATGCCGCCCGATACGGATAACGCGCCTTACGCCCTGGGGTCGTTTGCGTCCCGCGTGACCATGTCGGCGGGCAATGCCGCCATCAAGGCCTGCCGCTCGGCGCGCGCCAAGCTGCTGGTGCTGGCCGAAGAGCTGCTGCAGGCGGAGCCGAACAATCTGGAGCTGGCCGACGGGGGCGGTGTGCAAGTGCGCGGCACGGATCGCAAGCTGGGCCTGGACGAGCTGGCGCGCGCCCACATCTGGCGCCATGGCGGAGAAGGTTTCCAGGTGACGGAAACCTGGGATCCGCCCACTGAAGAGCCGGACTCCGACCTGTACGGAAATTGTGCGCCGACGCATTCGTTCGCGGCGCAAACCGTGGAGGTCGAAGTCGATACCGAGACGGGCCAGGTCACGGTGCTGGGCAGCTATCTTTCGGACGACCTGGGCAAGGCGCTCAATCCCATCGCCGTGCACGGGCAGGCGAACGGCGGCTGTGTGCAGGCAATGGGCTGGGCGCTGTATGAACACCTGCAACTGGAAGACGGGCGCATCGCCAACGGCAACTTCGCCGACTACACGATGGCGACGGCCGAATCGGTTCCCCTGCTGCATGCCGATTTCGTGGAAACCAACGATCCGATCGGCCCGTACGGGGCCAAGGCATCCAGCGAAACGGCCATCCTGATGGCCGCGCCGGCCATTGCCAATGCGGTCTACGACGCGGTTGGCGTGCGTATCCGCGATTTGCCGATCACGCCCGAACGGGTGCTGGAGGCGTTGCGGGCCAAGAAAGAGCAGCAAGGAGCGGCAAATGCGTGATTTCAATTATCTGGAGCCGGCCTCGGTCGAGGAGGCCAGCCGACTGCTGGCCGAGCTCGAGGACGAAGAAGTGCGGCTGATTGCGGGCGGCACGGCGCTGATCCTGACTTTGCGCCAGCGGATGCTGCGTCCGGAACACCTGGTTTCCCTGGCCAAGATCGATCGCCTGCGCGGTATCGATTATGACCCGGCCGATGGGCTGCGCATCGGGGCGTTCGAGCGCCATGCGGATATCGCGTCGTCGAGCCTGATTCAGCGGCATTACCCCGTACTGGCCAGAATGGCCGGCCAGGTTGCTAACCCGCAAGTGCGCAATCAAGGCACCCTGGGCGGCAACCTGTGCTATGGCGATCCGTCGACCGATCCCCCAAGCTGCCTGCTGGCCTTGGACGCCAGCGTGGTGCTGGGCAGTTCGCGCGGCGAGCGCACGCTGCCCTTGAACGAATTCATGGTCGATTTTTTTGAAAACGCCCTCGAGCCCGACGAGCTTTTGCTGGAAGTGCGTGTCCCGCCGTTGCCGGCGGGGGCAGCCGGGGTGTATAGCCGCTTTCTGCGCACCGCCGCCGAGCACCGGCCGCTGGTGAGCGTGGCGCTGGTCGCCGCGCGCAGCGGCGCGCATTGCTCGATGGCACGGCTGGCCGTGGGCGCTTCCACGCCGGTGCCGGTTCGCGTTCCGCGCGCCGAAGCCTGTCTGGCCGGCCGCGACATAACCCCGGCCATCGCCGCCGAGGCGGCGGACATCGTGGCGCAGGACATACAAGTCATGTCCGACTCGCGCGGCAGCGAGGAATATCGGCGGGCCATGGTGCGGGCGGTGGCCCGGCGCGCCATTTGCGAGCGATTTGAACTTTCCATCGATGAAGGAGTGCCAGCGTGAGTACGCATCGTATCAACTGTACTGTCAACGGCGAATCCCATAGCCTGGACGTGCCGGCCGGCCGCTTGCTGGCCGACTTCCTGCGCGATGACCTGCATCTGACGGGCACCAAGCGTGGCTGCGAAACGGCCATTTGCGGCGCCTGTTCCGTACTGCTGGATGGCGAGGTGGTGAAGTCCTGCCTGATGCTCGTCGTGCAGGTCGACGGCCGCGCCATCACCACCGTCGAGGGATTGGCGGACGGCGACGCGCTGCACCCGCTTCAGAAAAGCTTCATGGAATGCGGCGGCCTGCAGTGCGGCTACTGCACGCCCGGCATGATGATGGCCTCGGCCGACCTGCTGGCTCACAATCCGAACCCCACCGTGCACGAAATCCAAAGAGGCCTCGCGGGCAATCTATGCCGCTGCACGGGATACACGCAAATCATCGAATCGATACAGCACGCAGCAGCAGAAATGAATCATGGAAATTGAAAAGAAATTGACGGTCGCCGCTCCGCGCGAGCGTGTCTGGGAATTGTTGATGGATCCGCATGTGATGACGGGCGCCGTGCCCGGCATGCAGTCCATCGATGTGATCAGCCCGACGGAATACGTGGCTTTGATGAAAGTGAAGATTTCCTTCATCAGCGCCAAGTTCAAGCTGCATACCCATATTGTCGAGCAGCGCGAGCCTGAGTATCTGCGCGCCGAGGGAACGGGAGAGGACGCCTCCGTGGCGAGTTCGCTGAAGCAGTCCAGCGAGATTTTCCTGACGTCCACGGCCGACGGCGGCACGGAGTTGCGCATCAAGGTGAATGTCGACGTCCTCGGACGGCTGGGCACCTTCGGGCTTTCCGTCATGAAAACGAAGGCCGACCGCATGTGGGACGAGTTTGGCGCGAACCTGGCGCGGCGCATCGATGGCGGCGACGATCAGGATGTCCAGCCGGGCGCCGCTGATGCTTCGAGTGCCAAGGCTGAGCCGGTTTCTTCGTCCAGCGTTTCGAAATCCGCCGCTGTGGATGCTCCGGCGGCGGTTGCCGTTGCCGAGCCTGCCGGCGTTGCAGCCAGCCAGGCTGCCGCGGCGCCGGCCCTGGCGCAGGGGGAATCAAAGGGGTGGCTTGCGCGCCTGCTGGGCGGCAGCCGGGTATCCGCGCCGAGTGTTTCATCGTCCGGCCATATCCGCGTGGAAATCCGCCAGCTGGATCGCACCGTGGCGGTCGAGTGGCCGGTGGAGGCCGCGGATCAATGCCAGGCATGGCTCAAGGAGTTGCTGGAACGCTGAAGCGTATGAACGCTTCGATAACAACGAAGCAATGGCTGTAAGAAGTGAAAACCAAAGCTGCATTTTTATGGACTGGAGGAGATATTATGTTTCGTTTTAAGAAAAACGGTTTGAGCCGGCAATTGGCAGGCGCCTTGTTTGCCGCCGGTGTGCTGGGTGCAAGCGCTGGAGCGCAGGCGGCCGATGTCGTCAAGGTGGGCATCATCCTGCCGCTTTCCGGCCCCATCGCAGCGCAAGGCATGAGCACCGTCAAGGGCCTGAATGCCGCGGTCAAATACGAGGACGTGGTCAACGGCCGCAAGCTGGAAGTCATTCAGCTCGACGATGCGTCGAATCCCTCGCTGACCACCCGCAATGCCCGCAAGCTGATCGACCAGGACAAAGTCGACGTGCTGATCGGCACCGGCGGCGTGCCGGGCGCCATGGCGATGGCCACGGTGGCGGCCGAAGGCAAGACACCCATGGTGTCCTTCACGCCCATCAATCTCAAGCCCGAGGAAGCCAAGTGGGTTCATACGGTTGCCCAGTCGGGCTATACCATGGTGGGCGCCGTCGTCGACGAAATGAAGCGCAATGGCGTAAAGACCGTGGGCTATATCGGGTTTTCGGATGCCTGGGGTGATGCCGCCTATGGCGCCCTGAAGAAATACGGGGAAGAGGCCGGGATCAAGATCGTCGCCAACGAACGTTATGCGCGCGCCGATAATTCCGTGGCCGCCCAGGTGCTCAAGGTCATGGCCGCCAAGCCCGATGCCGTATTGGGCGGCGGAGCCGGAACACCCGGCGCCTTGCCCTACCTCGGCCTGGCCGAGCGCGGCTACAAGGGCGCCATCTACGGCACGCATGCACTGCTCAGCCCCGAGTTCGTGAAACTGGTGGGCGCGGCCGGCGAAGGCCTGATCGTGCCGACCGGCGTGGTGTTGCTGGGCGACCAGTTGCCCGACAGCAACCCCAGCAAGAAAATCATCCACGAATACGCAAAGGCCTATGAAGCCGCGAACAACGGCGCCAAGCCCTACGATGTGTTTTCTTCATATGCGTTCGATGCCTGGGATGTCGTCGCCAAGGCGATAGCGAGTATCCCCGCCGATGTGAAGCCCGGCACGCAGGCCTTCCGCGATGCCTTGCGCGACGCCATCAACAACACCAAGGGCCTGGTCACGACGCAAGGGAAATACACCTTTACGCCGGCCAGCTCCTTCGGCGAGGACAAGAGCTCGATCGTCATCGCCAAGCTTGAAAAAGGCAAGTGGAAGCTGGTGCACTAATCGTATCTCGCTCCCGATCCCGCCCGCCGGCCCGATACGCCCGCGCGGGCGTATCGGTTTTCCTGCATAGATAACCTCTACCAGAGCTCATCCTCGATGGATTCCAATATTGCAATGATTCTGCTGGCCGACGGCCTGGCGGGATCCGCTATCTACCTGATCATAGGATTGGGTCTGGCACTGATTTTTTCGGTCACGCGCGTCATCTTCGTGTCGTTCGGCAGCGTGGCTGTGTTCGCGGCGCTAAGCCTGGGCGCCATGGAGCTTGGGCAGTTGCCGGCCGCCATCGAACTCGTCGGCTTTTTCGCGGTGCTGGCGCTGATCATGGAGCTTGCCGTCCTCTGGCGCGGCAAAGCCTGGCAGCGCTTGCCGCGGGTGCTGTTCTACTGGGTGGTGCTGCCGTTCGTACCCTGCGCTCTGGCTGCCTGGGCGGCGGGCCAGGAGTCGGAAATCATCAAGGTGGCGGCTGCCATCCTGGTGGTCGTTCCGCTTGGGCCGCTGATCGAGCGTGTCGCCTTGCGCCCGGTAGCCAAGGCTTCGGTTCTGGCGCTGTTGATCGTCGCTCTGGTTCTGGACTTTGTTCTGTCCGGCCTGGGACTGTTGTGGTTCGGTCCCGAGGGGCTGCGCACGCACGCGTCGATCCCGGGAACGACGGCGCTTACGCCGAACCTGATCGTGAACAACCAGACCTTGATGACCATTGCCGTGGCGTTTGGCCTGGCGCTGGTGTTCTATATTATTTTGCAGCGCACGCATACCGGCAAGGTTCTTCATGCCACGGCGTCCAATCCGGTTGGCGCCAGGCTGGTCGGAATCCGTCCCGCCTTCACCGCCACGGTCGCGCATATCATTGCCGCCTTGCTGGCGGGCATCGTCGGCGTGCTGATTTCTCCGGTCGCGACAATTTACTACGACAGCGGCCTGATGCTCACCCTCAAGGCGTTCGTGGCCGTCATCATCGGCGGGATGAGCAGCTATCCCCTGACGGCGCTGGGCGCGCTGCTGGTCGGCGTGTCGGAAAGTTTTGCCTCGTTCTGGAACAGCGGGCTCAAGGACGCGATCGTGTTCGGCTTGCTGATTCCGATTCTGGTCATACGCTCGGGCCTGGTTCCGCAACGCGATGACAACGACGAAGAAGGTGACGTATGAGTCCGTTCATCAAGAGAGCGGGCATTCCGCTGATTTTATTCGTGCTGATTCTTATCGTGCCCCAGGTGCTGGGCAAGTTCCAGGTTTCCTTGCTGAACGACATCGGCATTGCCGCGCTGGTGGTGCTGGGCCTGGTGCTGGTGTCCGGCATCGGCGGCGCGCTGTCTTTCGGCCAGGCGGCGTTCGTAGGCATCGCCGCCTACAGTACGGCCTGGTACACCACGACGCAGGGCGGATCGCCCTGGCTGGGCCTGGTGCTGGGCCTGGCGCTTACCTGCGGCAGCGCCTGGGTCGTCGGCGCCATCACCATGCGGCTGGGCGGCGATTACCTGGCCCTCAGCACGATTGCGTGGGGCTTGTCGGTGCCTATTCTTTTCGCCAATCTGCCCGCGCTCGGCAGCCATACCGGCATCGACGGCATTCCGGCCATCCATATCGGCAGTTGGGAACTGGATCAAAGCGGCAGCATTTTCATACTCATATGGCTGATGGTGGGCGGCGGCGGCTGGTTCGCCTGGAATCTGCTGCGTTCGCGCACCGGGCGCAGCATACGCGCATTGCGCGGCGGCAAAGTGCTGATGGCCAGCTTCGGCGCCGATGCATTCCGCCTGCGGCTGACCTTGTTCGTGATGGCCTCGGCCTATGCCGCCGTGGCCGGCTGGCTGTTCGCCCACGCCAACCGCTTCGTCAGCGCCACGCCATTTTCCCTGCACGCCAGCGTCGACTATGTGTTCATGATGGTCGTGGGCGGGATGACGCAACTGGCCAGCGCCTTGCTGGGGTCGACGCTGTACATCGGCCTGAACAACATCCTGCAGGATGTGCTGCCCTATATCAGCAGCCGGGGGGCTCAGGTCAATGCGCTGGTGTTCTCGCTGTTGTTCCTGTTCATCCTCGAGCGTCTGCCCGGCGGCATCGGCCGGCCCCTGAACCGCCTCGTGTCGCGCCTGCTTCGCCGGCCCAGGGAGTTGCCGTCCGAGGCGCTTGCGCTGCCGTCGCGCAAGATGCCCGAGCGCGGCGTGCCCGTGCTCAATGTCCAGAATGCGGTCAAGCGTTTCGGCGGCCTGGTGGCGGTCAACGGCGTCAGCTTCGAATTGCGCGCGGGAGAAATCCTTGGACTCATCGGCCCCAACGGGGCGGGGAAGTCCACGATGTTCAACCTGCTGACCGGCACTCTGCCGCTTACGGAAGGAGCGGTGCGGTTCATGGGCGAGCCGACTGCGGGCCTGACCCAGCGCCAGATCGCCTTGCGCGGCGTGGCGCGCACCTTCCAGCACGTCAAGCTGCGGCCGGGGATGACCGTGCTCGACAACGTCGCGCTGGGCGCCCATGCGCGCGGCCGCTGCGGCTTGTGGCGCGGCGGTCTGTGCATGAACCGCGAGGAAGAAGCGCGCATCATGGCTGAAGCCATGCGCCAACTGAAGCGCGTGGGCCTGGCCGACCAGGCCTATGAACTGGCCGGAAGCCTGGCCCTGGGCACTCAGCGCCTGGTCGAGATCGCCCGGTCGCTGGCCTCGGATCCTTTGCTGATCATGCTGGATGAGCCGGCCGCCGGCCTGCGCCTGCTCGAGAAACAGGCTTTGGCGAACCTGCTGGACACCTTGCGCTCCGAGGGCGTGACGGTATTGATCGTGGAGCACGATATGGAGTTCGTCATGAATCTGGTCGACCGTCTTGTGGTCATGAGTTTCGGCGGCAAGATTGCCGAGGGCAGGCCCGCCGAGGTGCGCGCCGATCCTCAGGTGCAGGCCGCCTATCTTGGGAGCGACGAATGAGCGCCTTGCTGGAAGTCAATGACCTGCATGTGGCCTATGGCCAGGTCGAAGCGGTGCGCGGCGTGTCGTTTTCGCTTGAAGAGGGCCATATCAGCTCGGTCATCGGGCCCAACGGCGCCGGCAAGACGACGCTGCTGGGCACGCTGATGGGCCTGCTGCCCGCCGTCAAGGGCAAGGTCGTGTTCGACGGCGCGGACGTCACCCGCATGGACACCGAAACCCGGCTGGACATGGGGCTTTGCCTGGTGCCTGAACAGCGCGAGCTGTTCGGCGACATGTCGGTGCTGGACAACCTCGTTCTGGGCGGCTACGTTCGCAAGCTTTCTTCGGCCGAACTCAAGCGCGCGCTGGAGGAAGCCTATGGGCGCTTTCCGCGCCTGGCCGAGCGGCGCGCCCAGCGCGCCGATACGCTGTCGGGCGGCGAGCGCCAGATGCTGGCTTTGGGCCGGGCAATGATGAGCCGCCCCCGGCTGTTGATGCTGGACGAGCCCAGCCTGGGGCTGGCGCCGCTGATCGTCCAGGAAATCCTGACCGAAATCGGGCATCTGCGCCATAGCGGCTTGTCGGTTCTGCTGGTCGAGCAGAACGCCAGGGCGGCTTTGAAGGTGTCCTCCGAAGGCCATGTGCTCGAAGGTGGCCGCATCACGCTCGGCGGCCCCGCCGACCAGTTGCTCAACAATGATCGGGTTCGGCACGCCTATCTTGGCGGCACTTGAGGGCCAGCTGGTCGGGCGTATTTATTGGCGTGCTTTTCCTGGACTCGATGGCAGGCGTGGAAGCCATGCAGGTAAAATCGAGGGAATTTCACAGAGAAGGGCGTACCACATAATGTTTCCACAACGACTGGCCGACGGCTATCAATCGTTTCTCAATGGGCGGCTCGCGCAAGAGCGCGAGCGCTACGAAGAACTGGCGGAAAAAGGCCAGCATCCGGAAATCATGCTCATCGGCTGTGGCGACTCGCGGGTTGCGCCCGAGACCATCTTCGACGCCGGCCCTGGCGAGATGTTCGTGGTGCGCAATATCGCCAACCTGGTTCCGCCCTGCGAATCCGATACCGAAGGTTCTTATCACGGCACCAGCGCGGCCATCGAGTTCGGCGTGAATGCGCTCGAAGTCAAGCATATCGTGGTCATGGGCCATGCAAGCTGCGGAGGCGTCAAGGCCTTTGCCGATAACGCGCCGCCGCTGACCAAGCCCGACTTCATCGGCAAATGGATGTCGCAAATCGCCCCGGTGGCCGAGCGCCTGGGCCCGGTGGGCGACGATCGCGCGGGCTGGATCCGCCGTCTGGAGTGGGCGGTGGTCGAGCACAGCATGGCCAATCTGCTTACTTTTCCCGCCGTGCGCCAGCGCGTGGAGGATGGGCGGCTGACGCTGCATGGCGCTTATTTCGGCGTAGCGACCGGCGTGCTGTTCGTGCTCGATCCAAGCACGGGCCGGTTCGAGCCGTGCACCGAAAGCTAGTGCCCTGTTCGGCTGGAACAGGACACTGAAAACAAACAGGAGCTGTCGAATCATGCTGGACACCAATAGCAAAATCGCCGTTGTCGGCGCCGGCGTCATCGGGGCAAGCTGGGCGGCGCTTTTTCTGGCCAACGGTTTCAAGGTGGTGGCGACCGATCCCGGCGAGGGCGCCGAGGCGCGCTTGCGCGGCTGGGTGGATGCCTACTGGCCCGCTTTGGAAAAGCTCGGCCTGGCGCCGGGCGCCTCCAGGAATAATCTGTCGTTTACCGCCGACCTGGCCGAAGCGGTGAAAGGGGCCGCTTTCATTCAGGAAAACGGCCCGGAACGCCTGGACGTCAAGCACGCCATGCTGGCCACCATGGAAGCGGCGGCACCGGTCGATGCGATCATCGCGTCGTCCACCTCGGGCCTGAAGGTCAGCGACATTCAGGCGGGCGCCAAGCACCCGGAGCGCATCGTGCTGGGCCATCCGTTCAACCCGCCTCATCTGATTCCTCTGGTCGAGGTCGGCGGGGGCGCTCACGCTTTGCCGGAAAACGTGGACAAGGCCATGCGGTTTTATGCAAGCGTCGGCAAGAAGCCCATACGCGTCGGCAAGGAAGTCGTGGGCCACATCGCCAACCGCCTGCAGGTCGCGTTGTGGCGCGAGGCCTTTTCCCTGGTCGAGCGCGGCGTGGCGACGGTGGAAGACATCGACACCGCCATTTCCTACGGGCCGGGTCTGCGCTGGGCGTTGCTCGGGCCCTTCCTGAACCTGCATGCGTCCGGCGGCCCCGGCGGCATCACCCATGTGCTCGAGCATATCGGCCCCGCCCAGCGCGAGTGGGCCAGGGATCTGGGCGCCTATCCGGAAACCGATGACTACATTGCGCCTATTGCAAAGGGCGTGGATCAGGAGCTCGAGGGCTACGACTTCAGCCAGACGCTGGCGCAGCGCGACGAGCTGCTGGTGGAGCTGCTTGCCGCCAAGAGCAAGGCATCGCAAATTCCATAAAAGCGGCAATTCAAGGCAACGAAAACGGGAATCCGAATGACGTCGGATTCCCGTTTTCGTTGCGGCCCGGGCAGGGCGATGCCCGCGTGGGCCTGTGATGCTTACGCGGATTGGCCCTGGCCGCCGGCGGATTGGCCGGCGCTGGATTCCTGCGAGGCCAATCGCCGCTTGCGTTCCGTCCATTCCTGGCAAAGGCGGTGCGCATTGGCCCGTGCGTCCGCCATATAGGCGGCGGAACCCGTGGGCGTCGTCAGTTCGAAGCGCAGGCCGTTCGGATCGAAGACATACATCGACTTGACGAATTCGTGATCCGTGACGCCCAGCACTTCGTAGCCGGCATCGCGCAGGCGCTTGATGGCGGCGTCGACTTCTTCCACGGTATCCACCTGCATGGCGATGTGGTTGACCCAGGACGGCGTATTGGGCGACGGCAGCGCCTTTTGATTGTCGCCCAGGTCGAAGAAGGCAATGCAGGATCCGTCCGCCATTTCAAAGAATATGTGCACGTAGGGGCAGTATTCGCCCGTGCTGGGGACATGGTCGGCCTTGATGACGTGAACCAGGGGCAGCCCCAGCAGGTCTTCATAGAAATGGCGCGTTTCTTCGGCGTCCCGGCACCGGAATGCGTAATGGTGCAGTCCCTTGACGGTAAATGGTGGCTTCATCTTTTTTCCTTCCGGGGTTGGCAGTCAATTAGCATAACGCCATTGGCCGTTCTTGACGGTAACCAGCACCTGGCTGCGCTGGTCGGCGCCGTTATGGTTTTCAGGCGACATGTTGTAGACGCCTTCGGGTGTGACCAGGTCGGTGGTCTGCTCTATGGCGTCGCGCAGCGCGGTCCTGAATTCGGGCGTGCCGGGCTTGGCGGCTTTCAGGGCCTTGGGCACGGCGTTTTCCAGAATCAGCAGGACGCTCCAGGCGACGCCGCCGGCCAGCGAGCGTGTTTCGGGGCCGAATTTCTTTTCATAGAGATTCACGTATTCCGTGGCGACTTTCTTGACCGGATTGCTGGCGGGCAGTTGCTCCGCCACCAGAAGGGGAGAGGCCGGCATGAAAGTTCCTTCCAGGTCTTTGCCGCCGACGCGCAGATAGTCCTTGTTGGCGGCGGCCTGGGTCTGGAAGAACGAGCCCTTGAATCCGCGGTGCTTCAGCGCAAGCTGGGGCATCGCCGCCGGTGTTCCGGGCGCCACGATCAGGATGGCGTCGGGTTTGCTGGCCAGCATTTTCAGGGCCTGCGACACGAAACTGGTATCCGTGCTGCCGTAGCGTTCGATATCGGTGATTTCGAGCCCCGACTTCGGCGCGGTGACTTTCGCGACGTCGACAAAGGTTTGCCCGTAGGCGGAGTTGACCGCAACGATGCCGAGCCGCTTCTGCCCGCTTTCCTTCATTTTGTCGAAGGCGACCTGGAGCTGGATGGCTTCTTCGGGGGGCGTCTTGAAGGCCCATTTGCGCGCGGCATCCATCGGGGTCACAATGGCGCCGCCGCCGGCCATGGCGACCATGGGCGTACGGGATTCACTGGCGACTTGCAGGACCGCCAGCGAACACGGGGTGCCCGACGGGCCGGCGATAAAATCGACCTTGTTTTCCGTGACGAACTTGCGCGCCACCAAGGTTGCCGTCGTGGGGTCGGAAGCATCGTCGAGGATGGTGACGTTCAGTTTCTGGCCGCCGATTTCCTTGGGCCACAGCTGCACCGTGTTGCGCTCGGGGATACCGATGGAGGCATAGGGCCCGGTCAAGGACAGCACCACGCCTACGTTAATATCGGCCTGGGCTTGCCCATACATGCCCAGCGCCAGGGCGCCGATGGCCAAATGTTTGAGGTATTTCATCTGCCTGTCTCCTGAAGAGGATTTGTTTTAAAAAAAGCATTTTTATTAACTATTGCGAAATAACTTTATATTGGCATTTATTTTGTGTCAATAAGAAATCCATTTGAAATATTTGCGGGTTTAGTTTGACCTGTGGTTTTCTCCCGTCTCCCACGTCGATTACGGAGTTTTGTCGTCATGCCTAAAGCACCATCGGTCATCAGCCGGGTAGTCGCTATCCTGGGCGCGTTCAGCGAGCGCAAATCGTTGATTACGATCGAAGAAATATCGGCCATGCTGGACATCAGCACCGCTTCGGCGTACCGCTACATGAGCGACCTGACCCAGGCCGGCCTGCTGTCGCGCACCTCCGGCAGCTATCGGCTTGGGCCGAAAATCATCGAGCTCGAATACTTGTTCCAGTCGTACGATCCGATACTTCAGGCGGGACGCGACCTGATGGAGGGGCTAGCGGGATTCACCGGCTGCAATGTCCTGCTATGCAATGTCTACGACCAGGCTCTGGTGAACGTCATGCACGTGACCGGCAAGCATCCGATCGACGTGGCGTACAAGAAGGGGCAGCGCATGCCTATTTTCCGGGGGGCGCAAGCGCATATTCTTCTGGCCTACATGGACATCCGCAAGCTCAAGCGCCTGTACGAGTCGGCCATCGAGGATCCCGCCATCGCGCCCGACGCCCTGGCCATCGGCGAGGACTGGCGCGCTTTCCTGAAGCAGATACGGCAGATACGCAGCCGGGGCTACTATGTTTCCGAGGATCAGCTGCAGCCGGGGGTAACGGGCATCGCCGCCCCGGTGTTCGGCGAGAAGCAGGAAATCCTGAGCAGCCTGGTGCTTATTCTGCGCAACGACAATCCGCCTTCGATGAGCCAGTCGACCCTGATCGAACTGGTGGCCCAAGGCGCCAAGCAGATCTCGAAGCGGATCGAGGAATTATCGGCCGGTGTCGCTTCCGCCGCGGAGCAGGCGGAAGGTTAAATATACGCCGGCTTGGGGCGTTGGCCTATCCGCCGGGTCTGCGTTGCGGTTCGGGCGGGGCCTTGGCCCGGCCGGTCAGCGTGTCTCGTCGTTGGCCAGGTGGTGCAGCTTCTGCGCCACTTCGTTCGCGCGCAGCTTGACGATGGCGGCCAGCCCCTCGGTATTGATCAAGGCCCGGCGCTCCACCGACAGCGTCAGGGAAATCACCGCCACGGTGCCGATGCCGGGCACGGCGATCGGCGCGGCGATTCCCACCGTTCCCTTGTCGACCTCCTGGTCCGAAACATAATGGCCTTGCTGCCGGATGTGCGCAAAATAGGCCTTGAAGCTCGGCCAGTCCGGCGCCAGCTCCCGCAGCTCGGGGGTTTCCCGGTGCTTGTCGAAGATTTTCTTGAGGCGGGCGGGCGGCAGGAAGGCCAGCATGACCTTGGAGGCCGAGCCGTGGAACAGCGGCAAGGGCCGCCCTCGGCCGAAGGTGACCCCGCTGGCGTGATATCCCTTCTCGTGGTGCACGTTGATGATTTCTTCGTTGTACATGCGGCACAAGATGGCGTCGCAGCCGGTTTCGGCGGTCAGGGCCTTCATGATGTCCCGGGCGGTCTTGAGCACGGGGTCGGATTCGCGGATGCGGTAGTCC
Organism: uncultured Burkholderiaceae bacterium; assembly: GCA_937871985.1. The sequence goes on along the minus strand of CALMPB010000277.1, from coordinate 18,724 downwards.
AGGGTAATGATGCGCGCGCCCAGCCCGTAGCGTCCCGAGTAGTTGGCCAGAAACCCCGTCCTGCTCAATTCGCGCGCGTAGCGGAAGGCCGTGGGCCGCGAAACATTCAAGCGCTCGGCTATGTCCTCGGCCGTCAGCAGGGTGTGGGCCTCTGAGTACAGATCGAGAACGTCGGTCATGCGGGAGAATTTGCTCATGGCTGGAATCATAGCTGGAATTCCGTGTGGCCGAGCGCCTGGCCGGCCTGTTTCAGGCTGGGTTTTTCTTATAGTATCAGTTATTGACACTTTTTGGATTCTCGATCACAATCCAACGAACGATTGCTTGCCGTGTGTCTCCAAACCCTCGGGATTGGCCCGTTCATGGCCATGATCCATCTCCCTTGTTTTACAAAGGGTTCGGGAGGGGCGGGGCATAGGGAGCAGGCGAGGCAGGGATCAAGGCGCTTTGTCTTGCCGGAAAGCCGCAGCAGGCGCAGATAAATAAAAGTATCAATTATTGAGGCAATACGTATTACAGCAAGATTGGATCCTTGCGCCGGGAGCTGGCGTCGAACCTTGGCGTCCGGATCCTGCATCCCCAGAAAAAAGGAGTAAGAGACTCATGCATCAGCCTACCCTGCAACCGCATTCGTCCGGTTATTTCACGTACGAGATATTCCCGTTTGTGCGGCCGCCCGACATGGGCGCGCAGCCGCCCGTCCGCCATCCGGTGGTCATCGTCGGCGCCGGGCCGATAGGCCTGGTGCTGGCCATCCAGTTGGCGCGGCACGGCGTCAAGCCCATTCTCATCGAAGCGCAGGCCCAGGTCGGTGGCGGCAGCCGGGCCTTGGCGCTGGCCCGGCGAACCATGGAAATCATGGAGCAATCGGACGTGGCGCCCGAGTTCCTGGAGCAGGCCATCGTCTGGCATGAAGGGCATAGCTACTACAAGAACCGGATCGTCCATCATCTGGACATCCCCTATACCGAGGACGACAAGTTCGCGCCCATGACCAATCTGGCGCAGTGCATCGTCGAAAAGCTTCTGGTCGACAAGGCGCGCGAGCTGGGCGTGGATCTGCGTTTCCAAACCCTGCTGCTGGGCATGGAAGAGGGGGCCGACGCGGTCACCCTGAAGCTGGACACGCCCGAAGGCGAATACCAGATCGAAGCCGAGTGGCTGGCGGCCTGCGACGGCGGCCGCTCCACGGTGCGCAAGCTGCAGAACCTGCGCTTCGAGGGCGTGTCGTACGAAAGCCGTTTCCTGATCGCCGACTTCATGATCGACCTGGACGAGCCGCCCGGCCGGCGGTGCTACTTCGACCCCCCTTGGCTTCCGGGGCACGCGGCGCTGGTGCACAAGGCGCCGCTGGGCGTGTGGCGCCTGGACTACCGGGTGCCCGACGACGTCTCGGACGAAGAAGCGCTGGATCCCAAGCGGATCGCCTCGCATATCCAAAGCCAGCTCGACTACATAGGTGTGGATTTACCCTGGAAGATCGAATGGACCACGCTGTACAAACCCAATAGCCTGACCCTGGCCAGCTACAACCACGGGCGGGTGCTGTACTGCGGCGACGCGGCGCATTTGCTGCCCGTGTTCGGTGTGCGCGGCCTGAATACCGGCGTGCAGGACTCCATCAACCTGGCGTGGAAGCTGGCGGCCATTGTGCACGGGCAGGCCGGCGCGAGCCTGCTCGATACCTACACCAGCGAACGGGTGGCCGACGCGCGGGAAATCTGCTTCGAGGCGGGGCGCAGCACGCGCATGATGGCGCCGCCCTCGCGCGGCTTCCACATCATGCAGCGGGCCGCGCTGTCCCTGTCGTTGAACCACGAATATACGCGCGGCCTGCTGCATTGGCGCACCTCGCATCCCATCGATTACGCCAGCAGCGCGCTGACCGTGGTGGACGAAAGCGACGGCCGGTTCCAGGCCGGCCCGCGTCCCGGCGCGCCGGCGCGAAACGCCCGCCTCGACATGCAGGATTCCGGCACGCCGTTCCTGCTCGATTATTTTCAGCCCGCCTTCCAAGTGCTGGTGTTCGGTGCCGATGCAAGCTTGTGGAACGCGGCGCGCGAAGACGTGCTGAGCCTGCGCGCGCAGGGCCTGAAGGTCCGCCTGCTGTCCGTGCGCAGCGACGGCGTCCAGCCGGAGGGCGCCGACGCCGTCCTGCACGACCGGCAAGGCAACGCCCAGGCGCTTTGGGGCGCGGGCGAGGGCGCCGTCTACGTGCTGCGGCCCGACCAGCACGTGGCGTCCCGCTGGAAGTCCGGCAGTTCGGCGCGGGCGGCTCACATCATCAAGCATGTCTTGTCCGCAGGCAGTCTTGTTCACGAACACGAGGGGAAATAATATGGGCACTTTGCAATTCGACGAGCTGGAAAACATCTACGACGAACTGGCCACGGCCATCGATGCCGCCGGCCCCGAACAGGAAAGCGTTTTCCTGGCCAAGCTGGTGCTGTCCTTGGCGCACGAGTTCGGCGACGCGCAGCGGGTGTCGGCGCTGATTCAGGACTGCCTGAATGAACCCGTCACCGAGCTGGCCGCCGGCGCGCGCCTGATTTAATACGGAATACTGAAAGGAAATCACCATGCAAACGCTTGACCATCAATGGGTGCACGTCAGCTACCTGGAAACGAGCAAATTCACGGAAACCTATGGCTTCGTCGGCAGCCAGGGCACGGTGAATCTGGAGGGGGTGTTGATCAAACCGAAACACGGCGCTTCGGACACTGTGTTCCTGATGATGCATCCGGCCTCCACGCTGCAATTGCTGCCGCTGCCCAACGCGGTCGCGCAAGCCGGCTATCCGGTGTTGTGCATGGGCAGCCGCTACGTCAAGAACGACTCGGCGCTCATCTATGAAAAGGTGGCGCTGGATCTGGGGGCGTGCGTGCGCCATGCCAAAGAGCAATTGGGCTTCAAGCGCGTCGTTTTGCTGGGCTGGTCGGGGGGCGGGTCGTTGGCCTTGTTCTATCAGTCCCAGGCGCAGCAGCCCACCATTACCGAGACGCCCGCCGGCGATCCGGTCGACCTGAAAGCGGCCGGCCTGATCCCCGCCGATGGCGTGGTGCTCGAGGCCGCGCACCGGTCGCGCGCCCGCTGCCTGGCCGACTGGATCGATCCTTCCGTAATGAACGAGCTGGATCCCGACCAGCGGGACAGCCGGCTGGATCTGTATTCGCCCGACCTGCCCGAGCGCCCGCCTTACTCCAGGGATTGGCTGGAGGCCTATCGCGCCGCGCAACTGGCGCGGGTGCGGCGCATTACCAATTGGGTGGAGGAAACCCTGGACATACTGCGCCGGCGCGGCACGGACGAAATCGAGCGCGGCTTCGTCACGCATCGCACCATGGCCGAGCCACGGTTCCTGGATGGAACCCTCCAGCCCAACGACCGTCCCATCGGCAGCTGCTATCTTGGCGTGCCCGAAACCGTCAATACCGGGCCGGTGGGGCTGGCGCGATTTTCCACCCTGCGCTCGTGGCTGTCGCAATGGTCCATCGACCATTCGCGGGCCGATGGCGAAACCTGCGCCGGCAAGATCACCGTTCCCTTGCTGGCCATCGAGCACAGCGCGGACGATGCCGTGCCCCAGCCGGACATCGGGCTCATGTACCAGGCCTGCGCCAGCCAGGACAAGCAATTGCATTGCATCAAGAATGCCAATCATTACTTCAAGGGGCAGCCCGAACAGCTTGCGCAGGCCGTGACGCTCATCACGAACTGGACGCGCGAACGCAACTGGTAGGCGCATGATGAATATTTCCCAAGACCGGCCCCTGAAAGGGGTGCGCGTCATCGAAATGGGCTCGTTGATCGCGGGGCCGTTCGCCGCCAAGACGCTGGGCGATTTCGGCGCGCAGATCATCAAGATAGAGCCGCCCGGAACCGGGGACCCCTTGCGCACCTGGCGCAGTCCGGACAACGGCACGTCGGTGTGGTGGCATGTGCAGTCGCGCAACAAGCAGTCCGTCGCCATCGACCTGCGCCAGCCCGAGGGCCAGGATCTCGTGAGGCAACTGGCCGCCGAGGCCGACGTGGTCATCGAGAACTTCCGCCCCGGCACCCTGGAGCAATGGGGGCTGGACTACGACACCTTGTCCAGGCTCAATCCCAGGCTGATCATGCTGCGGATCTCGGGCTACGGCCAGACCGGCCCCTTGCGCGATCTGCCTGGTTTCGGCGTGATAGCCGAGGCCATGGGCGGGCTGCGCTACATTACCGGGGTGCTCGGCCAGCCGCCCGTCAGGCCGGGCATCAGCCTGGGCGATTCGCTTTCGGCGCTGCACGGCGTCATCGGCGTGCTGCTGGCGCTGTATCACCGCGCCGCCAACGGCGGGCGAGGGCAGATGATCGACGTTGCGCTTTACGAGTCGGTCTTCAACCTGATGGAAGGCGCGCTGCCCGAGTTCGACCGTCATCACGCCATTCGCGAGCCGGCGGGCAGCGCCTTGCAGGGGGTTGCCCCCACCAATGCCTATCCCTGCGCGGACGGGCGCCATATTCTGATCGCCGGCAACGGCGACAGCATTTTCAAGCGCTTGATGCAATTGATAGGCCGGGACGATTTGGGCAATGACCCCCGGCTGGCCAGCAACCCCGGCCGCGTCAAGGAAATGGCCCTGATCGACGAGGCCATCGGCCGCTGGACGAGCGAACGCGGCCTGGACGAGGCCCTGCGCGAGCTGGCCGGCGCCCGCATTCCCGCCGGCAAAGTCTTTACAATAAAGGATATTGCCGAAAACGAGCATTACCAGGCGCGCGGCATGCTGCGCAGCATCCAATTGAAGGACGGCTCCACACTGCGCGTGCCGGGCGTGGTGCCCAAACTCAGCGCCACGCCCGGCGGCTTCGACGCCGGCGGGCCGGAGCTGGGCGAACATACCGCCACGGTTTTGCGCGCTGCGGGCATTCCGGAAACCGTTTTGGCCGAGTTGCGCGCCAAGGGAGTCATAGCATGAGTACGTGGAACCTTCCCCAGCGGGGCCGGCGCGTCCATATCCAGGAAGTGGTGATGCGCGACGGGCTGCAGATCGAGCCGACCTTCGTGCCCACCGAAGACAAGGTGGCGCTCATCAACGCGCTGAGCCGAACGGGCCTGCACAAGATCGAAGTCTCTTCATTCATCTCGGCCAAGGCGGTTCCGGCGCTGCGCGATGCGGAAGCCGTTTTCCAGGCCATCGATCGTGTCCCGGGCGTTACCTATGCGGCGCTGGTGCTGAACATCCGCGGCGCCGAGCGGGCGCTGGAGTGCAATGTGGACGAGATCAATCTGGTGGTTTCGGCCAGTGAAACCCATAACCTGGTCAATACCCGCATGACGCGCCAGCAATCGCGCCGGGCGCTGCGCGAGATCATCGCCATGGCGCGCGGCCGGATGGCCATCAATGTGTCGGTGTCCACGGCCTTCGGCTGTCCCATGGAAGGGGTTGTCGAGCCCGGCGAGGTGCTGGATATCGCGGACGAGTTTGCGGCTCTGGAAGTAGACGGCATTACCTTGTGCGACACGACGGGCATGGCCAATCCGGCCCAGGTGCACGACCTGTGCGCCGGCCTGGTCCAGCGCTGGCCGAATACCGAACTGGCGCTGCATTTCCACAATACCCGGGGCATGGGCCTGACCAATGTGCTGGCCGGCCTGGCGTCGGGGATTCATCATTTCGATGCTTCGCTGGCGGGCCTGGGCGGCTGCCCGTTCGCGCCCGGCGCGACCGGTAATATCTGCACCGAAGACGTGGTGCACATGCTGCAGTCGATGGGCTACGACACCGGAATCGATCTTGAGCGGCTGCTGGCTTGCTCGAGGCGGATTCCCGATCTTGTGCATCACGGCGTGCCCGGCCAGGTGGTGCATGCCGGCGCATGGAATACCCGCCATCGCGTGCCCGCCGACTTCGAGGCCATACGCACGCGCGCCCATGAAAGGGATGTGCAACAGGCTTGACCTTGCCGGCTTTGCGCGCCGTGCGAGGCGGGGCCGGAACCCGTTACCGCTTGGCGGCGCGCGCTTGTTGCCGCGTCCACGGAACCACCTCGGCGGCCAGCCGGTCGGCGGCCGCGCCGAAGGCGTCGACGACCCGCGGGATCTCTTTGCCCTGCACGGCTTGCGTCACGGCGAAGCGGTGCGTGGCGATGCTGCGGTTGGTCGTGGACTGCACCAGCGATGCATCGTAGTGGATATGGACGACGGGCGCGCCGTTTTCGTAAACCACCTGAAAGGCCGTCAGGTCGCCTATCAGCCTGAAATCGGTATCGAGACTGCCTTCGCCGCCGAGGCTGATGGCGCTGAACCGCCCGTCGGCGCGGAATGCGCCGGCAAGGCGGTTGCGCAGCAGGACGGGCGCCGGATCGCTCCAGCGCGCGCCGCTGTATGCGCTGATCTGGCTGCCCTGCGGTACGACCAGTATGCGGGTGCTGTCCGTGACCTGGCTGCTGTAGGGCGTTGCAATGCGCAGCGACACCGGCAGCCGGTCTTGCACTGAGGCTTGCCCGGCTTGCGGCGCGGCGGGCAATTGGTACACCGCCAGCGTTTCGGATTTCGGCAATATCGAGCAGGCCGACACCAGGAGCCCCGCTGCCAGGACAGCCATGCGGCGGAATGTTTGGGTGCGCAAGATAGCGGCGGTCATGGTTTGAACTCCTGTAGTTTTTCTCCGCCCAGCAGGTAGTTGGCCGGGTCATCGTCCAGGCGGCGGGCTACTTTTTGCAGTGAAGCCAGGGTGGCGCGAAGCTCCCGCAGGGTAGGCCCGAGCTCGTTCATGCCTTGCATCCCGCCGTTGATGGCTCCGGTGTTCCGACTCAGTATTTCGTCGACGCTGGCGCTGGCTTTTTCCAGCGAGGCCATGGCCCGCTGCGCGCTGTCCAATGTGCGCGAGCCCTGATTCTTGATGAGGCCGTCGGTATTGCGCAGCAGCTCGGTGGCCTGTCCCAGGGCGACGGTGGCCTGCTTGCCGGCCTTGGTCAGCGACTGCAGGGCGGCCGTCACGTTCTGCTGCTGGCTGGTCATGGAGTTTGCGACTTGTTCAAGCGATTCCAGCATATTGCCCAGGCGGCGGGCATTGTCCGGCGAGAGTATCGCCTTGGCATTCATGACGAGCTCGGTGATGTTGGCCATGAGGTTGTCGCTGTTGGCAAGCAACTGGGTCAGGGATGAGGGGGTGGCGACAATAATGGGATCTTGGCCGGTCAAGGCCGGGCTGTCCGGTGTGCCGCCGCTCAGCTCGATGACGGAGCTGCCCGTGATGCCGGTCATGGCCAGTTTGGCCTGGGTGTCCTGCTTGATGGGAATATTGCCCACCACCCGGATGTGGGCCCTGACCTTGCGGGGATCCTGCGGATCGAGCGAAAGATCGGTGATGTCGCCGACCTTGATGCCGCTGTATTGCACGGCGCTGCCGCGCGACAAGCCTCTTACCGCCTCATTGAAAATGATCGTGTAGTGCCGCAGCTCCGTGTCCTGGTACGACGATTTGCCCAGCCACAGCGCGAACAGCAGGGCTGCGCATGTGACGATGACAGTGAAAAGACCGATTAACACATGATGGGCGCGTGGCTCCATTATCTGGACTCCTGGGCCTGTTGGCTGGCAAGGCTGGCCGCGCGTCCGCGCGGCCCGTGAAAGTAATCGTGCACCCAGGGATCGTCCACGGCTTCGACGACCTTGAGCGTGTCGGCCACCAGAACCCGCTTGTTCGAGAGCACGGCCACCCGGTCGCAAATAGTGTAAAGCGTATCGAGATCGTGGGTCACGAGGAAAACCGTCAGTCCCAGGGCGTCCCGCAGGGTAAGTATCAGCTGGTCGAATGCGCCCGCGCCGATGGGGTCGAGGCCGGCGGTGGGTTCGTCCAGGAACAGGATTTCAGGATCCAGGGCCAGCGCGCGGGCCAGGGCGGCGCGCTTGACCATGCCCCCCGACAGCGAGGCCGGATACAGCTGGCCCGCTTCGACCCGCAGTCCGGCCAGGGCGATTTTTACGTTGGCCAGGCGTTCGGCTTCGGGGCGATCGAGCCCGGCGTGTTCGATGAGCGGCATGGCGATGTTCTCGGCCACCGTCAATGATGAGAACAGCGCGCCGCTTTGGAACAGCACGCCGCAGCGCCGTTCGATTTCGGAACGCTGCTGCGCCGATTGCGTAAGCGCATCCTGGCCGAAGAGGTGCACCGTGCCGTGGGTCGGCTTTTGCAGCCCCACGATGGAGCGCAGCAGCACGGACTTGCCGGTGCCCGAGCCGCCCACCACGCCCAGGATCTCGCCCCGGCGAACGTCCAGATCCAGGTTCTGGTGCACGACATGGCTGCCGAACTGGTTGCTCAGGTTGCGCACCTGGATGATGGCGTCGCCGGCATCGGGCGTCGGGGGGCTGGCTACCATTTCATCTCCATGAAGAACAGCGCCGCCAGCGCGTCGAGCAGAATGACGAGAAAGATGGACTGCACCACGGCCGACGTGGTGTGTTCTCCGACGGATTGCGCGCTGCCCGAGACCTTGAAGCCTTCCATGCATCCGATGATGGCGATGACGTAGGCGAAAATCGGAGCCTTGACCATGCCAAGCACGAAATGCCGCACTTCGATGCCTTCCTTGAAAATGGTAAAGAACATGGTGGGCGAGATGTTCAGCGACACGGCGCAAACCAGGGCGCCTCCCAGAATGCCCGAGATCATGCCGATGAAGGTCAGCAGGGGCATCGATACCAGCAAGGCCAGGATGCGGGGCAGTACCAGCACGTCGATGGGGCTCAGGCCCAGCATGCGGATGGCGTCGATTTCCTCGTTGGCCTTCATGGATCCTAATTGAGCGGTGAATGCGCTGGCGGTTCGCCCCGCCATGAGGATGGCCGTAAGCAGCACGGCAAACTCACGCAGAAAGGAAAAGGCGACCAGATTGACGGTGTAGATGGTGGCGCCGAAATCGGCGAGCACAGTCGCGCCCAGAAAGGCGATGACGGCCCCCACCATGAAGGTCAGCAGCGCCACGATGGGAATGGCGTTCAGCCCGGTCTCTTCGATTTGCGCCACCATCGAGGTGACGCGCCAGCGCCCCGGATGCACCGTGTTGCGAACCAGGGCCTCGAGGGTCAGTCCCATGAACCCGAGCAGGGCGGCGATTTGCTGCCAGACGTGCTCCATGCTCAGCCCTATGTGGGCCAGCAGGTCGGAAATCATGGAGGTCTTGGCGGGTTGCGTGCTTGTGTCGGCAAGGGCCTTGGCGGCGGCCACCGTTTGCAGCAAGGCGCTGCGCTCGGCGGAAAGCGGCGATTGCGGGCCTGTCACGGCCTGGGCAAGCTCCAGGCCCAGTAGATCCACCAGGCGCGAGGCGCCGGCCGTGTCCAGGGCGGCAAGGGCCGAGCCGTCGATATGGCTGGCCGCCAGCGTGGCATTGCCCTTGCCCTGCGCCTGGAAGCGCGCGATGTCCCGCCCGATCGCCACGTAGTGTTTCAGCGTCCAGTCGCCACGCAAAACCAGCGTTTGCGGCTGGCCGGCGGTATTCCAGGAAAAGTAGGCGGAGTCGGCCTGGGTCATGCCGCGCCGTGACGATAAGCATGCATATGCTTTGCGCCCTGCAGGTCAATGATTTGCGTGTTCATGCAACTTCCCTTTTTTGTCGTGGGCAGGCTTCGATGCAGCGATTGGGGTGGTATTGTAGACCAGTGTGTCGCCATTGCGAAGGGCGGGAATCAAGCGGTTCGGGCGGCCCAAGGAGCCGTGCGGCCTCCAAAAGCATTCTGTGGGGGGGTTATCGGGGCAGGGCCATCTTCCGGGCGATTCGGGATGCGGTTTTAGTAAGCGCCGCCAAGTGTTTGTCGGCCATTTCCTCGACGCTGAACAGGCTTTCTATCCATACGATGTTGAGGCAGCCGTATATGCCGCCGCCGTGTTTCAGAATGGGCACCGCCAGGGCGGTCAGCTTGTCGTTGTGCGTGGATCGGGGTTCGTCGTAGTTGCCGCCGAATGTTGGCTCGCGCCGGCCGTACCCGGCTTGCCGGGTCTGGGCGAATACGGCATTCAGTTTTGCGGCGTCGCGCGCCAGCGCATCGCCCGGGCGGCGGCTTTTGCGCAGCCCGGCCAGTATTTGCTCGCGCTCGTCGTCGGGGCAAAAGGCCAGGTAGGCGCGCCCCACGGCCGAGCGCAGCATGCTGACTTCGAAGCCCACCTTGTCTTTGTGCACCGACATATAAAACGTGTTGCGGTTGGTTTCGCACAAAGTCATGGCATTGCCGCGCCGCACGGCGAGGTCCGACGGCCATTGAATTTTTGCCTGCAAGGTTTCGAGTTCGTCGCCCGCGTATTCCGCCAGGCGACCGATCAGGCCGGCGCTGCTTTTCGGGCGGCGTGCCGTGTGGCTGGCAAAGAATGTGCCGTCCAGCAGCCTGCGCCAGATCAGGCCGTGCTGTTCCAGGGTGAGCAGCAGGCGCAGCAGGGTCGCCTTGGGTATGGCGGTTTTGGCGTGCAGGGCCTGCAGATTGATGCCGTTGCCGGCCTCGGTAATGGCATCCAGGACAATCAGCCCTTTTTGAAGCGCGGCGATGGTTTTGACTTTGGGTTGCCACATGGCGTTTCCCGGTGGGTAGGCAGACTGAATTTAGCAGGTTCAGGCGGGTTCCGAAAGATTCACTGAGTGAAACTCATGCAGATAAGCCTTGAGGGATGAACATGGGTTGGCTAACCTAGGTCGTAGATCGGGACTGACCCCGGCAAGATCAGGAGACGTCATGGACGATGAAAACATCGACACTGTGCGCAATGTCTTGTTCATCATGGTGGAACAATTGCGCTGGGATTATCTTTCTTGCTATGGCCACCCCACATTGAGTACACCCAACATCGACTGGCTGGCGCGACACGGAGTGCGTTTCGAGAACGCCTACGTGCAAGATCCTCTGTGCGGCCCTTCGCGAGCGTCCTGCTGTACGGGCCGCTACGCCGCCAGCCATGGCGTCGTCCGGGATTCCGTTGAGCCCTCGATCGTGCAGAAGAGGCTGGGCGATTATCTGCGGCCGCATGACATCCGCAGCTCCGTCATCGGAAAAACCAATATCTTGCCTGACGGAAGGGCTCAGCGCCGGCCGGAAATATATCCGTTCAGCTCTGAAGGGCTGCTGGGTGCGCAATTCGGTTTGGAGCCGATCCGTGTTTCAGGCGCTCAAGCCGAAGCGGATCAAAAAAGGCCGCAGCCCGCCTACTTGAAATATTCAAGCGTTTTGTTCCTGGAGTAACCATGCAAGTTATTGAAGTGCCCGTATTTATCGTGGGTGCGGGCCCCACTGGTTTGGCCGCCACTTGCCTGCTGGCAACGTACGGTATTGAAACCCTTACGATCACCCGCTATCCCGGCACGGCCAATTCACCGCGCGCGCATATCACCAACCAGCGCACCATGGAAGTTTTCCGTGATCTCGGCATTGAAGATCGTGTGCTCGAGATAGCGACGCCCAATGCGCTGATGAGCAACAACATATGGGCAACGAGCTTTGCCGGAACCGAGATCGCGCGCCTGCAAACGTGGGGGTCTTCCCCGGAGAGGCTGGCCGATTACACGCGCTCCAGTCCCAGCAGCATGTGCAATGCGCCCCAGCATGTGCTCGAGCCCGTCATCCTCGATGCCGCGCGGGAACGCGGGGCCAGGTTTCTGTTCAGCACCGAGCTGGTTTCAATATCGCAGGACGAAAACGGCGTTACGGCCCTGTGCAAAGACCGCAATACCGGCGAAGAAATAAAAATCGTGTCGCAGTATGTCATCGGCGGCGATGGCGACAACAGTGTCGTGGCCAAGCAAATCGGCTTCGAAATGGAAGGCCAGATGAACCTGGGCGCCGCCGTCAACTGCTGGCTCGAGGTCGATCTGGAAAAATACACGGCCCATCGGGAGGGGGTTTTGTACTGGATGACGCAGCCGGGCAACGATTACTGGGTCGGCAGCGGCACCTATATCTGCGTCCGTCCATGGAACGAATGGGTGCTGCTGTTCATGTACGACCCGTCGGCGGGCGAGCCCGACCTTTCCGAAGAGGCCGTCATGGCCCGCGCCCGCGCCACCATCGGCGATGCCGATTTGCCCATCAAGGTAAAGGCCGTATCCAAGTGGTCCATCAACCACGTGAGGGCCAAGTACATGCGCAAAGGCCGCGTGATGATAGCCGGCAATGCGGCGCACCGGCATCCTCCCGCCAATGGCCTGGGCACCAATACATGCATACAGGACGCCTTCAACCTTGCCTGGAAGCTGGCCATGGTGTTGAAGGGCAAGGCGGGCGACGGCTTGCTGGATACCTATTCGGCGGAGCGACTTCCTGTTGCGCGCCAGGTGGTTGATCGCGCCATGAAATCCGTCGCCGACATGATGCCCATCTCGAATGCCTTGGGTTTCGAGCCTGGGCAGAATGAGGCCGAGGGCTGGGCCAACGTGGATGAACTCTTCAGCGATACGAGTCGCGGGCGCGAACGCCGCAAGGCTTTGCGTTCCGCCGTCGAGCTGCAAAATTACCAGTTCAACTGCCATGGCGTCGAGATGGGCCAGACGTACGCGTCCAGCGCGGTGATTCCCGACGGCACAACGCAGCACGCCCCAACGCGCGATCCCGAACTGTATTACGAGCACTCCACTTTTCCCGGACGAACCGTACCGCACGCCTGGCTGCAGCGGAATCAGGCGCGGGTGTCCACGCACGACCTGGTGGGGAAGGGCCGGTTTTCCATACTTACCGGTGTTGGTGGAGATGCCTGGCGCGCAGCGGGCAAGGCCGTGGCGGACGAGCTCGGCATCGATATCGACGTCTATTCCATCGGCGGCCCCAATAGCGATGCGCATGACGTATATGGCACATGGGCTGGCGTTTGCGAGATTGAAGACGACGGCTGCCTGCTCGTGCGACCCGACCGCCATATCGCCTGGCGCCAGAAGAACGCGGTTTCCGATTGCGAAAGCCGTTTGATGGAAGCCATGCGTACCGTGCTGTCGCTGGCTTAGACATCCGCAAAACAAGACATGTATTTCACGGCAATGTCGCTGGCCGGCAACGCCTTTGACTTTCAGGTAAACGAAAATGCAAGAATCTCGCTCTAAAATCCGCAATGTACTGTTCATCATGGCCGATCAACTGCGTTGGGACTACCTTTCGTGCAATGGACACCCGCATCTGGAAACTCCCAACATCGACGCGTTGGCGGCCAGGGGCGTCAATTTCAGCAAGGCGTTCGTGCAGGGGCCGGTTTGTGGCGCATCGCGCATGTCCACTTATACCGGCCGGTATGTCAGCAGCCACGGCTCCTTCTGGAATTTCGTGCCCTTGTCGATAGGCGTGAAGACGCTGGGCGATCATGTGCGTCCGCACGGTGTACGTTGCGCCGTCGTGGGCAAGACCCATGTCGAGGCCGATGTCGAGGGGGCCGCCAGGGTCGGCCTCGATACTACCGCGGGCCCCGGCTTGCTGGCGATGGAGGGCGGATTCGAGCCCTTCGCCCGCGACGACGGCACCTGGCCGCCTGGTTTCAAGGTGCAGAACAATCAGTATTGCGATTGGCTGCGCAGCCTTGGCTACGAAAGCGACAATCCTTGGCACGACTACGCCAATTCGGCGCGCGGCGCCAACGGCGAGATACTGAGCGGCTGGCATCTGCGCTGGGCCGAGCATCCGGCGGCCATCCGTGAAGAGCACAGCGAAACGCCCTATACAACCGACCGCGCCATCGACTTCATGCGCGAGGCCGGCGACCAGCCGTGGGTGCTGCATCTTTCCTACATCAAGCCGCATTGGCCCTATGTGGCGCCGGCGCCCTACAACAGTATGTACGACAAGAGCCATGTCGTGCCGCCCGTGCGTTCGGCGGCCGAGCTCGAGGACCAGCATCCGGTTCTGCGGGGGTTCCGCAGCTACCTGCCCAGCCAGAGCTTCTCGCGCGACGAGGTGCGCGAGAAAGTGGTGCCCGTCTACATGGGCTTGATCAAGCAACTCGACGATCAACTGGGAAAGCTGTTTGCCTATTTGCGCGAGAGCGGGCTGGATCAGGACACGCTCATCGTTTTCACCAGTGACCATGGCGATTATCTGGGCGATCACTGGCTGGGCGAAAAAGAACTGTTCCACGATACCGCCGTGCATGTTCCGATGCTGGTGGTCGACCCGCGCGAGCAGGCCGATTCGACGCGCGGCACGGTAGTGGACGCCTTGGTGGAGGCGATCGATCTTGCGCCGACCTTTCTGGACGCCCTGGGCCTGCCCGCGGCGCCTCAATGGCTGGAGGGCCGGTCGCTCGTGCCGTGGCTGCACGGCAACCCCCCGGGGCAATGGCGGCAGTACGTCGTGTCGGAGAACAGCTACGCCTTCCGCGACGATGTGCGCCTGCCTTTGAACCGGCCTGTGGACGGCTGCCAGATGGCGATGCTGCGCACTGAAAGCTGGAAATACGTTCATTACGAAGGACTGCCCCCGCAACTGTTCGACCTGCGGCAAGACCCGCAGGAGCTTGAAGACCTGGGAAGGTCGGACGGCCATGCCGCCGTGAGGGAGCAACTGCAGGGCTTGCTTTTCGACTGGCTGCGCAACCGCAAGCGCCTGACCACTATGGCCCCGCAGGACATCGAGGCCTGGAATGCCCGCGAGCTGGAGGTGGGCATCAATATCGGCCTCTGGTGAACAGCGGGCATTCCGATATTTCCATTACATAAAACAGGAGACAACCATGATTCACACTTTCAAGATGTCGCTGGGCATGCTCGGCGTTTCCATCGCGGCTTTCCTGGGCGTGACGCCCGCGCAGGCCACCACCACGCTGCTCGTCAACACATTCCTGCCGGCCCCTCATATCATGAACGCCAAGGTTCTCGTGCCATGGGCCAAGGCCGTGGACGAGGCGACGGAAGGGCGCGTCAAAATACAGATTCCGCCAGCAAGCGTGGCGGCGCCGGAGCAGCTTTGGAATGCCGTGCGCAACGATGTCGTGGATGGGGCGTATTTGTTCAACGGCATCGTCTCCAGCCAGCTCAAGCTCATGCAGATGCCGCAACTGCCGTTTCTTGGAACCTCGGCGAAAGCCAACTCGGTGGCGTTGTGGCGCACCTACGATAAGTATTTCAAGGCGGCCAAAGAGTACCGGAACGTGCATCTACTGGCGCTGGTCGTCTTCCCCACGGGAATCATATACAGCATGAAGGATCCCATCGACTCCGAGAAGGATCTCCAGGGCAGGAAAGTCTGGGCCACGCCGGGGGTGCCGGCCAAAATGATGTCCATGGCGAATGCCGGCGTCATCTCGACGCCGGCGGCCAAGATGAGCGAGGTCGTGGCCGGAGGCCTGGTCAGCGCTTTCGTGGGGATTCCCGACATGGATGCGCAAGGCTTCAAGGTCATGCGCTACGCCAAGAGCGCGACCACCGTGCCCGGCGGGCTTTCCGCGCCGTCCTTCTCGCTGATCGTGAATCGCAAGAAATGGGAGTCTCTGTCGCAGCAGGATCGCGACATCATTACCAAGCTGTCGGGCGAAGCATTCGCAGAAAGGATGTCGGCGTTTGACGATGCCGAGAAAGCGGCTCATGCCGAGGCCGTCAAGGACGGCGTCGTCTACCATGCCGCTTCGCCCCAGTTCGTCGCCGAGCTGCGCAAGAGCGCGGACGTGCTCACGAAAGACTGGCTGGCCACCGCGAAGCGCATGAACGTGAACGGCGAAGAAGCGCTGGCCTACTACCGCAGCCAGTCCGGAGTGGGCCAATGAGCGGCGGCGCCCGGCTGCATGCCGGAACGGCCGTCGTTGAAGCAGGCCTGCTTGGCGCCTGCGTGGCCGTGCTGCGGGCAATGTGCGCAATCGCCCTGATATTCATCATGGGGGTGACCGTGATCGATGTGTTCATGAGCCATTTCTTCGCCTCGCCGATTACCGGCAGCGCTGAAATGGTCATGTTCGCGATGGCGATTCTCATCTTCTCGGCATTTCCGCTGGTGACCCTGCGCGAGCAGCATATTTCGGTCGGCATTCTGCATGGCCGCCTGCATGGCTTCTGGCTGTGGCTGCAGCGTTTGATCATCCTGGGCGTCAGCCTGCTGGCGTGCTCCGCCATGGCCTGGCAGTTGCTGCACGATGGATTCCAGCTCAGCGACGAGCAGCAGACGACCATGGTGCTGCAGCTTCCCTTGGGCCCCCTGGATTATTTCATGGGCGTGCTCAGCGGGGTCAGCGCCCTGGCTCTGGTGTTGCTGCTGCTGCGCCATTTTGCCGCCGCGGCCACGAGGACGGCATCATGAGCATGGCACTGATAGGTTTTGCGCTCGTGCTGCTGCTGGCATTCTATGGGGTGCCGCTGGGGTTTTCGATGCTTACCCTGGGGGTTGCCTTGTTCGGCCTGATGCGGGGCTGGGATCCGGCGTTGTCGATGATGGGCCAGACCATTGCCGATCTTGCGGCCAACGACGGTTTGTCGGTGCTGCCGATGTTCATCCTGATGGGCACCTTCATCTACAGGGCGGACATGGCCGAAGAGCTGTACGAGGCGGCCAATTCGCTGCTCGGCCATTTCAAGGGCGGGCTGGCCTATGCCACCGTTCTGGCCAGCGCGGGCTTCGCGGCGATTTCGGGCAGTTCCATCGCCACGGCGGCCACCATGACCAGGGTGGCCATGCCGCCGATGCGCGCCCGCGGGTATTCCGACACCATGGCCAGCGGCTGCGTCAGCTCGGCCGGCACGCTTGGGGCGCTGCTGCCTCCCAGCGTGCCCTTGCTGGTGTACGGCATCATCACGCAGCAGGACATCGGCAGGCTGTTCATCGCCGGGATCATCCCTGGGGCGTTACTGGGCTTGATGTTCATGAGCGCGATCTGGTGGACGGTGCATCGCCATCCCGAACGGGGCCCGGCCGGCGAACGCGCAAGCTGGGCGCAGCGGCTGCGCGCGCTTTCCAAGGTGTGGGGCGTTCTCGTCCTGTTCCTGCTGGTCGTGGGAGGGCTGTACGGCGGCTTGTTCACCGCCACCCAGGCGGGCAGCATCGGCGCATTCGGCTCGCTGCTGTTCGCGCTGGCGCGGCGCAAGCTGACGCTGCGGATTGCGTTCGATGCCTTGTGCGAAGCCGCCAAGACCACGGGCATGATCTTCACCATCATTTTCGGCGGCAAGGTCTTCGCCAACATGGTCTCGGTCTCGGGACTGACGGGCCAGCTCGTGGAGAGCATCCAGGCCATGCACCTGCCCGCGGTCGGGGTGGTCCTGGTCATCGTCCTCATCTACATTGTGCTGGGTTCGCTGATGGAAGGGCTGTCGATGATGCTGCTGACGGTTCCCGTATTCATGGTGGTGGTGCAGCCTTTGGGCATCAACATGATCTGGTTCGGCGTGTTCGTGGTCATGATGATGGAGATCGGGCTGATTCACCCGCCCGTGGGCATGAATATGTTCATGGTCAAGACCGTCATGCCCGACCTGTCGCTCAGGACCATCTTCATCGGGACGCTGCCGTTCCTGATTGCCAATATCATCACGCTTGCCTTGCTGATCGCGGTGCCTTCGTCCACCATGTGGCTGGAGCAGCTCCTTTCGTAATTGGCATAGGGGTTTTCCGCCGTCTTTTCAAGACACGAAGACGGCGGATTGCGGCTTCTTGTCGGCATTGAAAGAAAATGTATAGTTTCTCAAAAAATACATTCTGTACTAGAATTGCAGGGTCTAAAGAGCCTACCCACGTCAAAAATGAACAAGCAAGGCAGTTTGACCCAATTGGCGTACGAACGATTGCGGGCCGATGTGCTGTCCTGCAGGTTCAAGCCGGGCGAGCAGCTTAAAACCAAGGATTTGTGCGAGGGCCTGGGCGTCAGCCTGGGCGCTGTGCGCGAGGCCTTGTCGCGCCTTACCGCCGAGGGCCTGGCGGTGGCGGAGCCTCAGCGGGGCTTTCGTGTGGCGCCGGTATCGGTCGACGAGCTTCGCGACCTGACCTCCACCAGAATCCATATCGAAAGCATCTGCCTCGAACGCGCCATCACGCGCGGCGATCTCGGCTGGGAAGCCGACCTGCTGGCGGCCTATCATACGCTTTCCCGGACTCCCGAGCGTATTCACGCGGACGGCACCGTGCGCCTGAACGACGGCTGGGCCAGTGTGCATACCCAGTTCCACCAGAAGCTCATTGCGGCCTGCGACAGTCCGTGGCTGCTGCGCATCCGGCTGCAGCTTTTTCAGCAGACCGAGCGCTACCGGCAGCTTTCGGTGCCTTTCCAGACTATCGACCGCGATACCAATCAGGAGCATTGCGACTTGATGAATGCGGCGGTGGCGCGCAATGTTCCGCTTGCCACGCAGTTGCTGGCCCAGCACATGGAAATCACCATGAACATCGTGATCGCCGGTCTTGCGGCGATCAGCGCGGGGGCCAGCCCTGGCAGCCAGGAGCCCAAGCGGAGCTCCACGCTGGCCGCCTGAAATAAAATAGAGCCCCCACGCTGCGCCGCTGACACGGCCCGGCGGCAAAAAGGCCGAAGCTTGCTTCGGCCTTTTTGTTTTGAGCGCCTGGTTTCGGGGGTCAGCCCTGCACTTCGACTTCGGTATTGAAGATGAAGTCGGAGGGAACGTCGGGACCCCACAGATAGAGCGCGTCTTCAGGGGGGAAATCGCCGGAGGGCCAGGGTTTGCCTTCCGTGATGTAGTCGATGTCGGCCGAGTATTCGGAGAACGAACCCCAGGGATCCTGCACATAGTGGAAGTAGTTGGAGCCCAGCACGTGGCGCCCCGTGCCCCAGCCATGTTTATAGCCCGCCG
>CALMPB010000276.1 GCA_937871985.1 uncultured Burkholderiaceae bacterium | reverse complement strand
TTCCGCCACCTCAAGGAATAGTCCAGCCAGGTCGTCCGGCTCGAGGTCCTGGAGCGCGGGATTCGCAACCCGATTAAGCAAGAAATCCACGCCGGTGCTGCCGCCAAAAGCTTCGTGGCGTGTGCGAAGGAAGTCCCAGTACAAGGTCATGTCCCGGCCACGCGATGCGTACATGGCGATCGCGGTCTGGTGCAGTTCCCGATTGAGCCTGGGGCTGAGCTGAAAACTCGGAAACCGCCTCCCCCTCTCTCTGCCGGGAGACAGCACAGCGATCAGACGCCCAGCTTTCTCCTGGTTGTATACGGTCTGGTCTGCCACGCCCATGCGTTCGGCAAAAGCTTTGGCGTCGAGCAGCTCGTAAGGTGACTCGTCGACCCCCATGACTTCGGGTTCGGGGTCTTGACGAACAAGGCCCTCGATCACGGCGTTCACCCGCTTGAAGGCGTCCATGAAGATGTGCGTGGAGATCCTTTCGGTATCGCGATACTCCCCCTGCAGGGCGCTTAGCTCCCCGGAGAGCAGCCCTCCTTCCATCGCAAGCACGATTGGGGCGTGGGCCCAGGGGTCTTTGGTCGACGTCTTCTTGTGCAGCGTATCCGCCTGAATCAGCTTGCAACTCGACAGCCAGTTATGCGAGTACGTGCGTGCGGCGTTGCGGCTAAGGACTGTCTCGAAGGATTCGAGATGAACACTGCGTGGCCATGTCGCCTTGAAGGTCGTCAAAGTGTGCTGATGTGGTTGGGATGGCAAGGATGCGCCGAGAGCCATTGGCGCCACCGCCTCCCACACGCCCAAGCGCTTGAGCGTCGACCTTGACACCAGCACGAACACTTCGCCCTCGGGCGCGGATTCGCCAGTGCTTCTCTCGCGGCGCTCGTTCACGCCACCCTCGTCCAGCAGTGGGTTCGTCAGCCAATGGGCTAGTTGCTCGGGCGCCTGATCACTCGGGAGCGCACGCGCAGGTTCTTCATCTGAGCCCTGCGGTCTTCCAAAGCTCCAGACGTAGGACAGGTATTCCATGACGACTCCTTCTCCCGCTGCGGCATGGCCTCGCGGTGCGGCTGGGTCCTTCAGGAGCGATGGACCATCGGCAGCAGCCCTGCATTGTGCGCTCGCGGGCCAAATAAGCCAAGTAAGCCAAAGCTATTTATCGTCGCCGTATCACTAAGTATCATTAGCGGTACGCCGGATTAAAGCTACAGTAAAATAAACCTCAGAAGTGCGATCGCTCGTGCGAGCCCTCCAGCTCCAAAACCCCAACGAGATCAAAGACTTGGCCGACTTCCTCAAGCGCTTTGCGTCCTTCGCCGGCATCGCCCTGGCTCTCTTCGTCATGTTCGGCGTCATCGCCAACGTGGCCCGGCTGCTCGAATACCTGTTCCCGCTCCTCGCGCTCGCTGCCGCCCTCTACTTCCTCGTCAGCCTCGCAGTCGACGCGGCGCGCGAACGACGTCGCCCCCCTGCCCCACCCGAGCCGCCTGCCGCGCCGGCGCCCAGCGAGAACCCATGGACAAACTCGCCACCAAGCCAGGCTCGGGTGATGGAGTTCCTGCTGGAGCAGGATGAGCACCTGCGGCACGCCGTCTTCACCCTGCCCGAGCAGGAGCGAGCGGAACTGCTGCAGCGCGCCGGCGCCGTCGTGCGCGAGGTCGACGCAATCGACCGCTGGATCGAGGAGGTCCGGACCTGGCCGCAGCACCAACGCGATAGCGTCGCCTCGCAGGCGCATCAGAAGATCGAGCAACGCGTCCAGGCCTTGACGGGCTTCGCGCGCGACGTGGTGGCCGCCCGCCAACGCGCGGCAGCCCAGGGCGAGTCGTCCGGAGACCAGACATGCAAAGCGAGTACACGCTGACTGAACTCGAGCCGCCTGCGCCAAAGCGCGGGCGCGGACGCCCGAGAAAGGCTCCCGCAACCGGCGGCGCGCCCTCCCCCGCCTCGGCCGCGCTGCTGCCGCGACCCCGAGGCCGCCAGAAGGGCTTTCGCCTGCCCACGTTCGCCGACCTCGACGAACTCACGCTGGAGGACTTCTCCTTCGTGCGCGGCGTCTACAACGGCATGGAGATTCGAGAGTCCTTCCTGCGCTTCTACGCCAACATCCACTTCGACGCCCATGGGGCACCAGAGGTACCGCACGGCCTGAGCCTGAATGCGCGCTTCAGGCACCTGGAGGACAAGATCGTGGCCGCGGCTACCGCATCGGCTGAGGCGCGGTTTCTCCAGCATGCCGAGACGCTGACCGCACCCCTGCCCGAGCAAGCGACCGACCAAGCCCAACGGCGCAGCCTGCAAGAGATCTGGACTGAGTGGGCGGACACGCTGCCCCAGGACCGGTACTCACAAGCGGAGATGATCGAGGAGTTCCAGATCTACCTGCGCGACAACGACATCGAGATCACGACGCAGCAGAGCAACGAGGTCACTCGCGCCACCATGATTGAGCGCAGGGTCAAAGCGCTCAATGAGTTGCAGACCGCCCTCGCCTACCGTCCACGCCAGGACGCGGCCACAGGGATTTGGCTGGCAAGGCCTATCCGTGTAGCGCTCATGCGATTGCAGGTTCACACCATGGGCCAGCTGGTGCGCTACATCAGCGCTGCCGGGCGCAACTGGCATCGTGCCGTCGCGCGGCTCGGCGCCGTGCGAGCTCAACGACTGCAGGCCTGGCTGCAGGACCACGCCGACACACTGGGGCGCATCGATCAATCAAACCCTGCCTGGCAGGAGCACAAGCCGCTCAAGCGGGTCATCGAGCCACTGCGGCGCGCGCCCGAAGTGGCATCCCTCACGTACGAGGCCGGGCAGCAGGTGGCCACTCCTCGCGCAGACCAGATCGTGCAGCGAGCGGGCATCGCGCCGCTGGAGTTGCTTCGGGTGCCCCCTTCATTGGACGGATCGCACGGCCTCTTTCGCGCGCAAGCGCCGAATCACTTCGGGGCGCGCAACGATATGGAGGCGGTGAGGCTGTGGCTCTCCACCTTCCTGACAGCGGGCAAGACGCGCACGTTCGAGGCCTACCGGCGAGAGGTCGAGCGCTTCTACGTCTGGTGTCTAAACGAGGCGCAGGTCGCCCTCTCTGACGTCAACACATCCCACGCACTTGCCTACCAAGCGTTCCTGGCCAAGATCCCAGCGGCATACATCGGCCGCCACGGCGTGACCCGCGACGATGCACGGTGGCGCCCGTGGCGCGGCCAACTCACCCCACGCAGCCAGCTCTACGCGCTGACCGTCATCAAGGTTTTGATGGAGGCGCTCACCAAGGCGGGCTATCTCAGCGCAAACGCCTTCGATTCGCTCAAGGCGGTGGCAACAGTCGAGCGGACGATGGACACCAGTCGCTCGCTCAATCGCGGCGACCTGGAGTGGGCGAAAGCGCTGCTGCAGCGTCACGAGGAGGTGGCGGCCCTCTCGGTGGCAAATGAGGAGAACGCACAGACGTTCGCCGCGGCCGCAGGCAAGCCCCCTGCCCTGCAGGTCGCGCGCGCGCGCCGACTCAAGTTCCTGCTCAACATGCTGCTCACGACCGGTGTGCGCCTTGAGGAGTTGGCAAAGGCTCGGGTGGCCGATCTGGTGCCGGTACAGCCAGAGGCTGGCGCCGCACCAGGCGAGTTTTTGCTGCAAGTGCTCGGCAAGGGCAAGAAGGTCCGCAGAGTTCTGCTGTCGGCACTGGTGCATCAACAGTTGGCCGAGCACCACGCGGACGTCGAGGCTCTTCTTGCCGCCAGGCACGGGCACACCAGCCAGCAATTGCTTGCCTTTCGCATCGAGCGCCCCTTGGTGGCATCGCTCGCGCCGCCACCCTCCCCTGCCGGCGTCAACGCAAGCAAGCGATCGCAATCGCAAGCACTGAGTGCCCAGGGGATATATCGGACGCTTAAAGCGTTCTTTCGAGACGGCGCTCTCAGGGGCCTTCGCAGCACGCTGGCAGCCAAGGCGGCAACCGCCAAGAAGCAGAAGGACGCTGGTGCCGGCGCGCGCGCAGAAGAGTACGCCGCGCTCTCGTTGGAGCTCAAGCGTCTGGAGCACGATGAAGCCATGTGGCGCCGCCGACAACAGATCAGCACCCACTGGCTGCGGCACACCTTCGCGAAGGAGGTACTGCGGGCCAACCCAAGCGACACAGGCCTGAAGCTGGCACAGCAACTGCTCGGCCATGCCAACATCACCACCACGGGCCTGTACATCAAGCAGGATGACGCCGAGAAGATCAAGGCAGCGAGGTTGGTCTTCCCAGGCGGACTGTAGGCCCGGGGTAGATGCGCCGACTTCAACCGTCTGAAGTCCCCGGCGCTCGTTCCACCGGCCAAACCCAGTGGCGCTTCAAAGCGGAACTTCAACCGTCTGAAGTCCAGCCAGGCCAGGGCGGGCCTTGTCGCTGGGCCAGGGACCGCAGCGCTGCTGCCAGCCCGCGCGACGTTCGACCCGAGTCAATGGCAAGGTGACGGTGGTCCGAATCGACTTCAACCGTCTGAAGATCACCCCGGCGCAGACTGCTCTGCGTCGCCCGCACTCTTCACGCCGAACTTCAACCGTCTGAAGTCAACGCATGTCGTGCCCGGCAAGGCCAGGAAATCGCTGCCCGACTTGGGCGGCAGATGTGATGAACTTCAACCGTCTGAAGCTCACCAGTCCAGCCGGCATGAGGGCGCCCCGTACGCGCCCCAATTCAGATTGCGTAACTTCAACCGTCTGAAGTCGCTAAACGCAACGCGCCGAGCGCGACCCATGGCACCGGCGAGTACGCGAGCGGCTAAAGCCATGTCAGTCGAATAGATGCGCATCTGCAACAGAAAGGGAGAAAAGTGCTGCGATCCGTGCCGACGACGGCGGAACTGCTTCCATTGTTCGCCGCAATCAGATGAAAATAGCAATCACACAAGGAGAAATAATGGCAAGCAATCCGCTTGGGAAAATCGTCACTGTGTTCAACCAGAAGGGCGGGGTGGGCAAGACCACCACGACCTGCCAGCTCGCCGGAGCATTCGGCCATCGCGGCTACGACGTGCTGGTAGCAGACCTCGACGCTCAGCAGACCTCGGCGTCTTGGTTGTCGCGAATGGACGGCGCCAACTTCCCCGCAACCCTGTGGAGCGGCTTTCGCTACAAGGACAGCACGGCCGCCGAACTGGGCAAACTCGCCGCCAAATACGACCTAATAGTGGTTGATTGCGCGCCCGCCGTGGACCAACCAGGCACCTGGGCGTCTCTGCTGGTCAGCGACCTCGCGTTGATACCGACCAAGCTGAGCCCGGCAGATACCGATGCGCTGCCGGCAGCGCTCGCATTGGCCAAGAAGGCTTTGGTCACCAGCGGTCGCGAGTACCCCGTTCGCATCCTGCCCACCGCGTTTCGCCGCAACCGCGCCGACGAGAAAGCGGCTCTGGAGGTAGTAGCCGCCGACAAGGTCTATCCCGAGTTTCCTGTGATGAAACAGGTCCTTAGTGACCGCGTCGCGTTCACCCGTTCGATGCTCTATGGCGCAACGGTTCACTCGATGCCAAACGCCAAAGATGCAATCGCCGAGCTGGACGCGCTGACCGACGCCGTCGCCAAGCTCCTGAAGATCCCTGCAACGAAGAAAGGTTGACATGGCTATCAAGAAGCTCAAGCTGGACCCCAAGGCAGCCATGCAGCGCCACCAAAGCGCCGCTACGACCGCGGCGGCCGACCGCTTCGCCATCGCAGAGCGGATCACCAAGCAGCAGCCCACGGGCCTCAGCGCGAATGAGGGCGGGCAGGGAAGTGCGCCACTCGCCCCAGCAGCACCTACACGCCTTTCCGCAACGAACGTGCAAGCGTTCGACCTCAGCGCGTGCGTGCCAGGCGCAATTGTTCAGGTGCCTCTGCACCTGATCGACGCGAACCCCCTGAGCCCGCGACACATCTACACGACGGAGGAGGTTGACAAGATCGCCCGCACGATGCCTGAAGGTCAAGATGTGGCAGCAAACGGCTACGTCGAAGCTGGCCGAATCAAGCTCATCGATGGAGGTACGCGTTTTCGTGCCGCCAAGATCACCGACTGCTCGTACCTGGAAGTGAAGATCGAGGAGGCACCGGTCGACAAGCTGGCCCTCTACAAGCGCGCACGTGCGCTGAACGAACAGCGCTCGGCAACCACCGCACTCGACTTCGCCCTGAGCTTGCGCGCGCTCATCGACCAGGGTGCCGTGGCCAGCCAACGCGAGCTCATTGAAAAGGTCGAGCCCCCGGGCGGCGGCAAACTCTCTGAGGCGGCAGTCAGCACCTACATGCGCATCTCGCGTATGCCCGAGAAGGTCCAGCGCGCGATGAGCGAGTCGCCGGAGACTTCCACCGTGGTCGCCCTCTACGCGGTCAGCGAGTTGTTCCCGGAGGGGTTGGCCGACGCCGAGTTGGAGGCCAAGATCGACCTCGCCCTGGAGATCATGGACGAGATTCGGCGCAAGAAGCTCAACCGGCACCAGATTGCGGCCCTGGTGAAATCGAAGATCGCCGGCCCGAAGCAACGTGAGCGAAGCACCGTGCACCCGCTCGAGTTTGGCGACCACAAGGGCCAGATCAAGATGTTCGCCAAGAAGGGGCAAATCGACCTGTCGCTCAAGGGCTTGTCTGAGGCGGAAATGCCGGGCCTGCGCAACGCGCTGGTACAGGCCCTGGAGACCTTCATGGCTACCACGCGCCGCAACGCATAGGTAGTGGGCGAGCTGGCGTGAGGTGCCCGAACGGTAACAGGTGGCGGACAAGCGGCTCGCTGGGCGGACGGGCGGCCGTGCGTCGGGAGAAACGGCCAATTTCCTGTTGACATTGGTAACGGGCTCTGAGACAGTTACGTCAAAGACGCAGTCCCTGACAAGCGGGAATATGGGGCTGCCGCCATCCACGCAAGTGGATCCCACCTGGAGTGGGTGTAAAGAGAGCCCCGCATGCGGCAGCCACCCTCGGGTGGCTGTTGTCTTTTCAGGCCCTGATTGGCCGTCCTTCGTAGACCGCTCTGAGCAGCACAGGCAGGTTGACCTTGCGGGCGTTGGCAAGCCGCTGCGTGAGAGCGTCAAGGGCATAGGCGGTCTGAACGCGCAACAGAATGCGACGTTTGCGGCGCGCGTCCTTGTACACCTCGAAGAAGACCGAGTAGTAGACGTGGCGCCCATCGCGATCAACCGTCTCGAACGAGAAGAAGTTGGGCTTGGCTCCCCCGACGACCTTGATGTGGCGACTGCCCAGCTGCCGGATGAACTCAGGAAGAAACTGGCGCGATAGGTGATAGCGCTCCGGACTCAGTATGCGAAGCGAGTTGCCTTCCCAGAAGTACTCATCCGCCGGAATGTCGTCGCGCTCATCGCGCTTGCGGCCATGGGTGAAGCAGTGGCACGAAAACAGCACCACCACATCAACGCTCAAGGCATCGCTGAGCACGGCCCGAAAAGCGAAGGGGTCCAGGTGCGAGAGATCCCACGGCTCTCCCTTGTACACAACGCCGGGGAAGCGATGCCCCCCGGTAACATCTGAGTGCGAATCGATGGGCACCGGCTCGTGTGTCATTCCCCCTCCATTGAGGGGCAGATTCTGCCCGCAGCGGGGCGCCCTCGCAGATTCTCTGTCCGAAGCTGCTCGAGAAGGCGGCCGACAATCGTGCTCTAAGTCTCGATACGTACGGAACCCAGCATGCCTTTCACACCATTCCACGCTGGCCTGGGAATAGCAGCAAAGGCCCTGGCGCCGGCCACGGTGTCGCTGCAGGCGTTCACGTTGACTCAGATCACGATGGACATTGAGCCAGGCGTGCAGATGCTGCGCGGCGCTGAGCCCCTTCATGGGTGGACGCACACGTTCCCAGGAGCGCTGGTCGTAGGCGTGGGCACGTTTGCGCTGTGGCGCCTGGTTCAGGGGCGGCGCATCTACCGGTGGACGGTACCGCAGATCTCCTCGGCGTCTCTCGCAATATCGGTGCTCCTCGGGGCCTGGTCGCATGTTGCGCTAGATGCCTTCATCCACCACGACATGGTGAGCAGCCGCGAGCTTCTCGGCCTGGCTCAGCAGGCAGTACAACCTCATGGGTTCGCGGAAGCCCTTTGCGTGGGAGCGGCGCTTGCCGGCGTGCTGACCTTGGCCTATCGCTGGCGCCGAGAGGGCATCGCCAAGGTGTGGCGCGAAATAGCCGACAACCTTGCGCGCGCTCCGCGTTGGTTTACACGTGAGAAGTAGCCTTCAGGGCCCCTAGCGAGCGTCGCTCTCGCCATCAATGCGCCAAGCCATCCAGGCGGCGAAGTCAACGTCTTGCGGCAAGGGCATCAGCAGCCGAAATCGCTCCGGCTGGGTGTCAAGAAGCCACTTGCGCAACAGCGCGAGAGCAGGGCGGTTCTGAGGGCCCCAGCCCTTCGCATAGAGCGCCTGAACAGTTGCGGCAGTGTTCGCGGCCTCGAAGTCAGCGAACAGGGCAGAGCGCGCTGGCTCATCGAGGGAGAAGACCGATTCGGCAAAGCGCTGACTGCTGTGCTGTTCGAAGGCCTCCTTGAGCCGCTCTTGACGCAACTGCGCGGCGCGCTGCGCTTCCCGCGCTGTGGCCTCTTGTTCCAGGCGCTCGTCGTCGAGTTCGGCCGCGGTGGCGCCGGCAGCGATGTTCTCAAGAATGCCGTTGAAGTAAGCCTTGCGCGAACTGATGCGCTTGCCCAGCTTCTTCAGCCGTGCCTCGGCATCCTTCATCCGCACGATCGACTCGGCCACCTCCTCATAGGAACGGCCTTGGCTCAGATCCTCGATTTCCTTGGCGTCGAACCCCAGGTTGTCGAGTAGGGCAACTATCTCTCGTGGCCAGGTCAAGGGTATGCCCAGTGATGGCGTGTCCTTCGGGATGAACTTGAACTGCAGTCGCACAACCCGCGTGCCCGACTTGATCTCCTTCAGGGCGAGCGTGTAGCTCAGCGCCGGGTTGTCGTTCACCCGGCGCAAGGCATCGAGAAGCACGCGGCGCTTGAAGTCGGCGTAGCGCACGACCCGCACCCCCTCCTCGGGGTCCCGCTCCAGGTAGCCACACGGGCCCAGCAGCAGTTCAACCCATGTGGCCGTGGGCAACGGAGCGGTGACCCGCTGGTGGGTCGTAACGTAGCGCCAGCAGTTCTGATAAAGGGCATAGCTGGCCGCTGTGGTCAGACCCTCATGTGCCTGCAGGGTCAGGGTTGCCCAGTTCGACGGCTCCAGAATGATCTCCAGCACCTGGGGATCGAAGGAGAAGCGAATCAGCCCGCGCTTGTGACCCTTCCCGTAGCCCAGCGAACTCAGGAAGTGGCTCTTCATCTCCCACTCGACGTCCTGGCCCTCACCGATGATGTTCCAGCGCAAGATCATCTCGAAGAGCCGGTCGAGCTCGCTGTAGATGCGCGTGTAGTTCTTTCCCGGGATGCCCGCAAGGCGCGCCAGGTCAGTCACGCGCGTCTCAAACACCGGGCTCAGCCGTTCGGTTCTCACTCGCTCCT
>CALMPB010000275.1 GCA_937871985.1 uncultured Burkholderiaceae bacterium | reverse complement strand
GCTGGAGAATCTGCGCCGCATCAAGCAGAGCGTGAACACGCTGAAGGTCGACGACCCGCGCCTGCCGCTGGGCGACTGAGGCATCTTTCCGCGCGAGAGGAATATTCGGCAGGACACGTGGCAGCATGGCGCGCCACGTATCTCGACTCGCGATCTACCGGGAAAGTGCCGCCGCGCTTTCCAGCAGCGTCGCCGTATCGCCGAGCACGCGCAGTGTCTTCAGCCGCGCCGTGCCGCCTGCGACGACCGAGACTGAAGAAGCCGGCACTCCGATGGCCTTGGCGACCAGGCGCTCCAGCGCCTTGTTGGCGGCGCCGTTTTCCGGCACGGCCCGCACCCGGGCCTTGAGATGGCTGCGCCCGTCGGCCGTCGTCTCGGCGCCGTCGATCCGGTCGAAGGCCGCCTTGGGCGTCAGCCGCACGTAGAGGTCGATGCCGCCCGGCCCAGCCTTGAAATAACCGAGCGCGGCCACGGAATCAGTAGAACAGGCTTCTGACGGTGCTGTTCAGGAACTGCTGCAGGAAGAAGATCACCAGCAGCACGATGATCGGGGAGATATCGACGCCGCCGAGGTCCGGCATGAAGCGCCGGATCGGCCGCAGCACCGGCTCGGTCAGCCGGTAAAGCATGTTGCCGATGGTGCCGACCACCTGGTTGCGCGGATTGACGACGTTGAAGGCATAGAGCCAGGAGAAGATCGCCGAGGCGATGATGACCCACCAGTAAAGGCTGAGCGCGTAGATCAGCGTGTTGATAAGCGCGTCCATTCAAGCTCCTAGGGCATTTTGCCACCAAGCGAAAACGCCTTGGCTTCGCACAAATGCGGCAAGTCACACGGATTGAGCGGCATGCCCGGTCCACCCTGGCGCATCCCGCTCGAGGATTTCGCGCAGATGTAGCCATTGCCCGGCGAACCGGCAAGGCCTGCGCTTGCGCAATGCCTCGCGGAGATCGCATCGGCCCAGCACAGCCGCCTTGACAGGAAAGGGCCGCGCCCGATAAATGCGCCATCCGCTGGACGGGGCTGTAGCTCAGCTGGGAGAGCGCATCGTTCGCAATGATGAGGTCAGGGGTTCGATCCCCCTCAGCTCCACCAACGGATTTTCCCGCAATCGTCATGAACGCTTCGGTCCGTGAGGGCGATTGGGGAACCACGCGGGACAATGACGTTCCTGCCCGGCGGGCGCGTTTGAGTGGTCTTGCCGAAGCCAGCGGAGGCTCGGCGCGGTTCGCCAGCACAGCCGGCGCGAGCAATGTCGCAGCCACATATATTAGCGCGTGTCTTCGATAGGCGGCGGCTTGGCATTTGGCGCCTGTCAATTGAACTTATAGGTAAGGTTGCGACGGGGATCGTGCTGTTTTTTTCGGCGACGAGCCCTTTAGACTGACACATCTGAAAGTCGGTTTTATTCTGTGGGTTGCGCCAAAACGTTCCCTTTGGGGCGACTGAAAAGCATTAAACAAAATTCGAACAAAAACTTGAATGCGCCCGCGGAAGTGATGACGTGTCCATTCGCGAGAATCTCGCAGCCAATCTCAGGCGACTTTGCAAGGACCATGCTTCGGTAAGCGCGGTCTGCCGCGAGCTCCATATCAACCGCACCCAGTTCGAGCGCTACCTCCAGGGGCGCACCGTGCCCAACAAGGCCACGGCCAAGCTGATATGCGACTATTTCAAGATCGACGAGGCCGAGCTCTACCAGGATCACGACGCCGCCGAATCGATGACGCCGGGCCTGCCGCCGGTTTCCGAGATCCTGTTCGGCCAGATGATTCGTCCGCCGAGCCCCTCGATCGCCGGCGGCACATATTTCACCTACTTCTCGATCCCGAACCGGAACGACCTCCTGATGCGGTCGGTGACGTTCGTGCGCCGGGAGACCGACCTTGTCACCTTCAGGCGCGTGACCGGATGGTCCGAGCGCCGCGGATCGACATGGGCCCGCGCGCGCGGCAACCATTATGGCGTTGCCATCTCGCGCCTCAACTGGATCTATTTCAGCGGCATCAACCGACGGCAGACGGGAGAGCCTTCGTTGATCTCGGTGCAATGGGCGCCGATCTCCGATCCGATACTCACCGGCAAGGCCATGCTTCTCACGGAGACCGGGCCGGCCTTCGTTTCCGTGATCATGCGGCAGGATGTTTCCAACATCAGCGCGAGAAAGGCGATCCGCATGGCGCATGTCATCAGCCTCGATGACCCGAGCGTGGACCAACTTGTGGTCAGCGTGACCCGCGACGGCATCGCCTGATGCGCACTGCCTGAGGCATCTCAAAGCATCGCGGAGAGAGGCTCGAAGAAACTTCGGGTAGCCGTGCCAGGAACCGGCATGCCGGCGGAAGCCGGGGAACACATTTGTGCTCGGGTAAACAGGTCCGGTAACGCTCTCTGGCTTCTCGCACCTAGCGTATCCAGCGCAATCTGACGCTAAAATAGAACAAACATACTCTAAAAAAGCATAATACAGACGACGCTGTCTCTCTATTTGAGCATCATTATGTTGTTGTCGATAAACATCAACAACAACTCGTGATTGCTATCGTGATTAGTTGGAAATTTACTACAATTTTAACAGGCTGTTAGCATCTCAGCTTCTACCTTTCTTGGGCAGATCCCACTGGGGGGTCGGAGAAAGGGACTACAGATGGCCAAGAAAGTGACCACCGCTCCGAAGCTGACGATCGCCGCCGGCACGCAGACCGCGTTCTTCACGCAGGGCATGCACTACAACAAGCGCTGATTTACGCGAGGCGCCGTCGCGATCCCGTGTCGGCGCCTCCCGTTAGCGAAGATGTCCGCTCCCATGAAGATGCGCTCCTCGAAAACGCTGGTTTTCTACCCCGGGCCGGACAAGGTCACGGCCTGCAATTTCCTGACCAGGAACGTGTTCGAATGCAGCCCCGAAGTGGTCGGCCTGCTGGCCTCCTGGGACGACTGGGCTTCGCCTACCGATATTTCCCGCGCACGCGGCTGGCCGCGCTCCGAGCTGAAAGCCATCGTCCCGCAACTGCTGGATTTTTCCGCCCTGGTGACGGCCGGTTCGTCGCTGGCCGAGGAAGAAGCGCGGTTTTCGGGACAATGGAGCTGGGGCATTCCAACCGCCCTGATGCACTTCTGCGTCCAGGACAGCGCCTACATCAGCATCGAGCAGTCCGAGGAGAAGCAGAAGCAGCGCGCGGGCCACGCCCCGCAGCCGGAGCTGATGCTGAGGAACCCGCCCGGCGCCATCCGCCTGCCCGATCCGCTGGCCGGCAACGAGCTTCTCTCCCTCATGGCAAGGCGCCGAACCAACCGCCGGGCCGGCACCCCCACGATCACGGTGCGCCAACTGGCGGACTGCCTGTTCGCGGGACTTGGCATCACGGGCGAAACCCGCAACTGCGTCGGGTCGCTGCCACTCGGCATGACGCCTTCCGGCGGCGCGCGGAACCCTTACGAAGCCTATGTGGTCGCACGCGCGGTCGAAGGTCTCGACCCCGGGGTCTACCATTATTCCGCCCTGGATCATGATCTCGGCCGCGTCGCGGCCAACCACCTGCCCAACCTCTCGGAACTGGTCGGCGGACAGGAATGGGCCGATGACATGCCGTGCCTGATCCTGTTGTGCGCCAGGCTCGAGCGCACGATGTGGAAATACGATGACGCCAACGCCTATCGCGTGGTGCTCATCGAGGCTGGCCATATCGGCCAGAACATCATGCTGGCGGCCACGAGCCATGGCCTTTCGGCGTGCCCGACGGCTGCACTGTGCCATTCACCGATCAAACGCCTGCTCGGCCTCGACCGCGTGACCGATGCCCCCGTCTACGCCTTGACCCTTTCAGTACCGGAAATGGACGGCGCCAGCCGGACCATCAACTAGAAATAATTAGTCGACTTAGTTTTGTCAGTAAGCGTTCCACGAGTACAGAAATCAAATGACAGGATCAGCCCAATGGCAAACCAATCCCTACGCCAGTCAGAAATCGAGAGTTTGCAGTACATCTCGTCGATGACCAACGAACTCGTGCAGATGGCCGAGGCCAGCCGCTTTCCGATGATCTCCTATCTGCTCGGCATGGCCTACGCGGAAGCCTTCGACATCCTTCGCGGCGCCCGCCCGTCGAGGCAGGGGCAGGCGGCGCCGGGCGCCCGGCGCAAGGCATCGTCCGGGGATAGCCGCCCGCAGCCCAGAAGGGCTTGAGGCGATGCAGATGCTGGCGTTGAACTGCAGGATCGACGCCCTGCCCCGCCCGAACCGGTGGGAAACACTTTGCGCCTTGCAGGGTATGTTGCCCCAGTTGCGCAAGAACGCCGCTCGCCTCGGCCACGCCGAACTCGCCTATTGGCTTGAACAGGCCGAGATCGAGGCGAGGAACATCGTCAAGGGCCGGCAGGGCGACGTCGGCGCCTTGCCA